>NZ_LIQY01000037.1 GCF_001418495.1 Streptomyces pathocidini
AGCGGGGGCCGGGGCTGCCGTGGCCCGAGGAGGCGGGGGCGGTGCGATCGGTGCCTTGGGAGCCGGATCCGGGGCCTGAACCTGAGGAGCCGGATCCGGGGTCCAGGGAGCCGGTGCCTGCACGGGCGCGGCCGCGGCGGGAGCCGGCGGGGCGGCGGCGATCGGCTGACCGGTGGGTGGCGGAGGCGTCACCAAGGGATGGCCCTGGTCGTCGGCGGGTTGGGGGTATCCGTACCCGCCCTGACCGTCGGCGGGCCGCGGGTATCCGTAACCACCCTGGTCGCCGGCGGGCTGGGGATACCCGTACCCACTCCGGTCGTCGCCGGGCCGCGGGTGGCCGTAGCCGGCCTGCGGCGCAGGAGGTTGCGGGTATCCGTACCCGCCTTCGGGCGCCTGGGGCTGCTGCGGGTAGCCGTAACCGCCCTCGGGCGCGCGCGGGGGCTCGGGCTGCTGTACGGGCTCGGGGGCCGCGGCCGGGGTCTCCGGTGTGCCGCTGCTCCCCTCGCTCGAATACCAGGAGGGCGCGTCGTAGAGGATCTGGAACTCGCCGGTGAGCTCCGCGTCCGACGGGTCCCCGTCCTGGGCGGCGCCACCCGAACGGAAGTCGTCCCGCTCGCTGCTCACTGTTGTGCCTCCTGGCTGGTCAACTGGTGTGGGTGAGTTGTCGTAAACGGGCGGATTCGGACGCGACCCTGCGTCCGCGGCGCCACCGCATCACCAGAAGAGCCTAATCTTTCCCCCCGCACACAGGGCAAGTTCCCTTGCCCCACCGCTTGGCCCCGCGGCTCAGTCCACCCGGCGGGCCGGAACGGTCAGTCCATCCGGCGGGCCGGGCCGAGGAGCCCGTTCTCCGCCTCGGTGGCCTGGGTCATCACGTACTGCCGGTGCTTGCGCGTGCACCACAGGGCGACGTTGTCCGACAGGGTCGGGAGGCTGGCGACGTCCTGCGCGCCGAGCCCCATCACCTTGCCGAGCACCTCCGACTCCTGTGGCGACACCCGCTGTACGGCGACCACGTCGGCGCCGGCGAGCAGCCGGGGCGCGGTGGGGCCGAGGTAGGGCACGAGGGTCAGGACGGACTGCCAGGGCGCGGCCGTGATGCGGCTGCGCGGTGGGCGGGCGCCCAGGTCGCGGACGATGAGCACGGGGCTCGCGGCGGACGGGCCCTGCGGAGCCATCCGGCCCACCTGATGCACCGTCACGCACTGCTGGCCGCCGCCGGCCGCCTGCGCCATTGGCGTCCAGGCCTGCGGGCGGGCGGTCTCCACGGCGACGCGCGCGCCGGTCGCGGCCGCGCGCAGGGCGATGACCTGGGCGATCCACGTACCGCCGACCAGCACCACGTCCAGCCGGGTAGGGCGGCACAGGCCCAGCACGGCGGTCTGGTTGCTCGCGTCGACGCCGATGATCAGGCCGTCGTCGCCCACGGGCAGGCTCAGTTGGGCCAGCCGGCGACTGTCCAGGACGTGTGGGTTGCGGCGCGGGCCCAGCAGGCCGAAGGCCGCCCGCAGCCGCCGCTGCGGCTGGTTGGTGTCGCGGTCCGGGGTGCGCGGCAGGTGGCCGGGGCGCTGGGCCGGGAAGCCCGCACGGTCGGAGGCCTGGCCGGGACGGCCGGTGAATCCGGGAGCGAGGGGGGTGGACATCAGCGCGTTCCTCCCAGAGGCAGGGTGGCGAGCACACCGGGGAGCTGCTCGCGGTCGAGGCGGACCAGGCCGATCTTGGAGGCCGAGGCGACGCGCTCCAACTGGCGGCGTGCGGCGGTGAGTTCGTTCTCGCTGCGACCGGTGAGCCGTATGTATCCGGACAGCGCCGTGGCATTGCCGCTCGCCTTGCTGAGGGTCAGCGAGAACGTGCTGGCCAGCGCGGGCGAGGCGGTCAGCTGGCCGACCAGCGCGGGCAGCGGGGCGGCGTCCTGGCCGAGCTGCGGCCAGCGGCCGACCCAGTACGAGGTGTGCCAGCGGTCGTCGCAGCGCCAGACCCGACTGGTCTCCGCCGTACGGCGGTTGGCGCGGCTGCCGTCCAGCGCCGCACCGCCGGTGGTGGCGGCCGGGTTGACGCAGCTGGAGGTCGCGACGGCCGAGACGATCCCGGACTCGCTCAGCACCTTGGCGCTCAGGCCCGCCCCCATCAGGCGGCTGGTCAGGTGGTCGGCCACGCGCAGCAGCGCCCGCCGGGCGCCCTGCATCCCGCCGCCGCGGGCCTCGACGGCCTCCGGGCACAGCTCGGGGTCGAGCTTGAGCGCGACCCAGGTGAGCCGCAGACCCGGGGTCATGCTCTGGGCCTGGAGCGGCGCGTAGCTGCGCGCGGCCATGGCCTGCTGGGGCAGGTGCGGCGCGGGCGCGGGCTGGGTGTGCTGGACGACCTGGACGGAGGCCAGCTTGATGTCGTCCACCTCGAGCAGGGCCTGGAGCAGGTCGAGCGGCACTTCGCGCGCGCCGGGGGCCGGGCGCAGCGGGGTGTCCATGGCCTGCACCTGGACCAGGGCGGTCAGGAACGTGCCGTCGCCGACCATGCCGATCTCACGCTGGCTGCGGTCCTGGAAGGAGTACGTGCGCAGCGCCGGGTCGCACTCGACCGCGGGCGCGAAGCCCGGGTCCGTACCGGCTGGGAGCGGGGCGCCGTTGCGCTTCCTGCGGTCCTTCAAGGCGCGGGTGGTGGCGAACCACTCCTGGAGCGGGCGGCCGTGGCGGCGCAGCAGGCCGAACAGGACGAGCGGCACGGCGAGCACGGTGGCGACGGCGAGACCGATGGGCCGGAGGAGCCATCCGGCCACGAACAGCGCGGCGGCCAGCTCGATGACCACGAGTTGCTGCACCCGTACCGAGGCGCCGCTGCCGGCGCGCCTGGAGAGCGAGGGCGCGGCCGGGCCGAGGCGGGCCGGAGCGGCTGACCGCTCTCCCCGCTGGGCGTCGTGGTCTCGCTCCGTCCGGCGACTGTCCGAACGACGGCTGTCGTTACGGCGCCGGGACCTGGTCGCTGTGCTCATCCCCCGGTACAACTCCCTTTGTTATTCGGCCGCTTGGTGTGAACTGGCGGCGCATCACGCTACCCCGTACCGTACGGTGCGATCGTCACACGGCATAGTAGAGGTCCCCTCTGACAGAGCCGTCACGGAGTACCGGACGGACTGGGGGGTTTCGCGCCTCAGCAGCAAAGCGACAAACGGGGAGTTGACCCATCGATGGCGACACGTAGGGATGAGCTGAACGCCTACTCGTTCGCGCGCAGGCGAACGGTGGCCGCGTTCCTGCAGCCGTCCCCGCACGGATCGGAAGAGGGTGCCCCGCGCCCGCTGAAGACCGTTCTGCCGAGCCTCGGCGTGGGGGTGCTGGTGCTCGTCGGCTTCGGCGCCTGGGGAATGCTCAGTCCGACGGCGCCCAAGGGCTGGGACAACGTGGGCGAGAAGGTGCTCGTCGGCAGCGAGTCGACCACCCGTTACGTCCTGGTGAAGACCAAGGGCGAGCAGAAGGCGAGCCTGCACCCCGTCCTCAACCTGGCCTCGGCCCGGCTCTTGCTGAAGCCGGACAAGTTCGAGGTCGTCAAGGTCAAGGAGTCGGTGCTCGACGAGAGCAAGTACTCGATGGGGGCCACGATCGGGATCCCCTTCGCGCCGGACCGGCTTCCCTCCAAGAAGGACGCCGAGTCCGCCAAGGTCTGGTCCCTGTGCGAGGCCCCCGGCGGCGGCGAGGACAAGAAGTCGCGCAAGGCGACGTACGTTCTGGACAACGCGGACTACGAGAAGTTGCTGCACCGGGGGAAGGGGGAGCTGGGCAGGAGCGGGGCCCTCTATGTGGAGGGGCCGCCGGTCACCGGCGACGGCCGCGGCAACGAGTACATGGTCACCTCGGACGGCCGTGCCTACCTGATCGGTGGCGAGGTCTCGGATGACGAGTCGAACCTGCACAAGGTCCTGAGGCTCCAGCTCAAGCGCGCCATGCTGGGCGACGAGGCCCAGCCGCAGGAAGTCAGCAAGGAGTTCCTCGGCACGCTCCTCCCGGGCGGCGTCGTGGAGTTCCCCAAGCCCGAGGGCGCCGGGACGAACGCCGACCTCCCCGGAGTCGACCCCAAGTACACCAAGGTCGGACTCGTCCTCAGCATCGCGACGGCCTCGGGCAAGGAGCAGCAGTACGTGGTCCTCAAGAAGGGGGTGCAGCGGGTCTCCCCGTTCACCGCCCAGCTGCTGCTGCGCAACCCCTACCTCGAGGACCTCTACGAGGGCGAGGTCCCCGAGCCGGTGAAGGTCAGCATCAACGACATCATCCCCGTCGACGGCGAGTGGATGTCCGAGATGAAGTGGCCCGCGTCCACGGTCGAGCAGTCCAACACCCAGAGCGAGGGCGGCAACAGCGTCTCCTGCAGCGTCTACCACGGCAAGCGGGACGACATCACCGGCCTGCGCAAGATGACGATGTGGGTCGGCCGGGACTACCCGAAGGACGTCTCCCAGAGCGGCTCCAGCTCGTACGTCTCGCCCGGCAGCGGCCTGCTCTTCAAGCGCGTCACCGGCACCGCGGGTGGCGGCGGCAACGTCTACCTGGTGACCGACACCGGCCTGCGCTACTCGGTTCCGGCCACCAACGACAGCTCGGTGACCGGCGCCGCCAAGGGCGACCAGGAGCAGACCAACACGGCACAGATGAGGCTCGGCTACGACAAGGTCCTGCCCGCGTCCGTGCCGGCGGCGTGGGCCGATCTGCTGGCTGCCGGGCCCGAGCTCAGCAGCGGCAACGCGGAGCAGGCGCAGGGCTCTTAGGGGCACCGGCGCGACGCCGGGGAGCCCGAAGCGCCGGGGGGGGCTCTCCAGCGCACGGAGGGGCGCACTCGACCCCCTCGCGCATCAACTCACCTGGTTCTGAAGTGGGTTGGGGCGGCGCTGTCCCACCACAGGGCCGGGTATCTGTTCGCTCTGTCGGCAGATACGACTAGAGTTGAGCATGACATCGACCGGATGTGACTCCTTCGGGAGCCGGATTCCGGCCGGTGGATCTACCCGAACTCCTACGTCTCATGGGGGACACGAGCATGGCTGGACAGCAGTTCACCATGACCGAGGAGGAGATGGTCGCTTTCAGCGGTCGCATCTCCTCGGTCAACTCCTCGATCCAGGGCGAGATCCGTCGTCTGCAGACGACGGTCGACAACGTCACGAGCGGCTGGAAGGGCGGCGCGGCCACCGCGTACAACAACCTTCAGAGCCAGGTCAATCAGGATGCCAACAAGATCAACCAGATCCTGATGGACATCAAGGAAGCGATCGACCAGAGCACCAAGGCGTACTCCGCCTCGGAAGAGGAGCAGCGCTCCTCGATCCAGAACATCGCCGCCCAGTCCCCCTTCGGATGATCGAGCCCGTGCGCTCGCGCGCACGGCGTGACCGAAGCTTCCACGACATCTGAGGAGACAACCAATGTCCGGGCAGATCCTCGTCAATTTCCAGACGATCTCCCAGGCCGCACAGGACGTGCGTTCGACGGCCAACAACATCCGCCGCCAGCTCGACGACCTCGAGGCCGGCGTCAAGAAGATCGCCACCTCGTGGGAGGGCTCCGCACAGGAGGCTTACCGCGCCAAGCAGGCGGAGTGGGACCAGCGCGCCGCCTCGATGCAGCAGACGCTCGAGGCCATCGCCAAGGCCCTCGACAGCGCCGCGCAGAACTACCAGAGCACCGAGTCGGCGAACGCCAAGATCTGGGGCTGACGCCGGCGCTTGATGGGGACGGGTGCGCGTGCGGCGTGCCTGTCCCCATTGGCGATTGGCCTGTGGGCCGGCCTCGCTGCGAGGCCGGTCGGCTCGATTTCGGTCCGGCTTCGGCCGGCTCGATTTCTCGCCCGGTCTCGGGTCTTGTCGGGGGCCTGGGGCTGGCTTGGTTGGTTGTGTTCGGCTTTGACGCCGCGTTTGGGCTTTGACGCCGTACGGAGGCCTCGGCCTCGTGGGACGGCAGGCAACGGGAGGACGTAGGACAGTGGGTTCTGGGGCATCGCGGAGGGCTGCCGCGGCAGCTGCCATGCTGGCGGCCGTCGTGAGCGGGGTGCCCTTCGCGGGAGCGGCACCGGCCGCGGCCGACGCGCGGGTGTCCGGCGGGGGCGGCGGCTCGGCAGCGGGTTCGGGTGTGGGCTCGGGCACGGGTTCGGGAGCGGCCTCGGGGGTGGGTCTGGGAGCGGCCTCAGGAGTGGGTACTTCCCTCGCGGACGGCGGTGAGGACGGCGTGCGCTTCCAGGTCGACGACACCAACTGCTCGTTCCCGTCCGACCCGATCAAGGGCACGCCGTGGTCCCTGCAGCGGCTCGTGCTCGACCAGCTCTGGAAGGACACCCGCGGTGAGGGCGTCAAGGTCGCCGTCATCGACACGGGTGTCGACCCGCGCAACCCCCAGCTGCGGAGCGCGGTTTCGAAGGGCAGCGACTTCCTGGACAAGGGCGGCGACGGCCGCCTCGACAAGGTCGGCCACGGCACGAAGGTCGCGGGCATCATCGCGGCCCGCGAGTCCTCCGCGAGCGGCTTCATCGGCCTGGCACCGAAGGCGACGATCATCCCGGTCCGCCAGAACGACGACCAGGGCAAGGGCAACGTCGCCACGATGATGCAGGCCATCAAGTACGCGGCGGACGCGGGCGCGAAGGTCATCAACATCTCCCAGGACACCGCCTCGAAGATGGACCCGAGAGTGGACGCGGCCTTCCGGGCCACCGTCAAGTACGCCCAGGAGAAGGACGCCCTGATCGTTGCGTCCGCGGGCAACAACGGCGCGGACGGCAAGATCAAGGAGACGTACCCGGCGGCGTACGAGGGCGTGCTCGCCGTCGCGGCCTCCGACCGCAACAACGCGCGCGCCCCCTTCTCCCAGTCGGGCGAGTTCGTGGGCATCGCGGCCCCCGGCATCGACATGGTCTCGACCGTCCCCGCCGGCGGCCACTGCGTGGACCAGGGCACGAGCTTCTCCGCCCCCTACGTCTCGGGCGTCGCGGCCCTGATCCGCGCCAAGCACCCCGACTGGAGCCACGAGCAGGTCATCACCCAGATCGAGCAGACGGCGGACCGCACGAAACCCGGCCGCGACAACTTCGTCGGCTGGGGCGTGGTGGACCCCGTCGCCGCACTCACCGACGACACGGCCGCGCCACCGGAGTCCGGCCCCACCGCCGACCCGGTCGGCGGGGGCGGCGACCGCGCCGACGTCGAGGCCGCCACCATCATCCTGGGCGAATCCCCCCAGCAACGTACCGAACGCTTCGCCCTCTACGCCTTGGCGGGCGGCCTCAGCGCGGTCATCCTCCTGATAGGCGGCGGAGTGGTCCTGGGCGACTGGCGCCGCAAGCAGGGCGGTAGCGGGCCCTCTCGCCGGAGGCGCGTGATCCACGCCCGAGTCGTCAGCAACAACTTCGAAAATAACGGGGAGCCACGACATGGCTGATCAATACAAGGTCGAACTGAGCGAACTCGAAGGCACGATCACGAAGCTGAACGGCGTCCTGAGCCGTCTCGGTAACGCGGATTCAAACGCCAAGACAAACACATATCTTCCTGCGGGGGCATTGGGGACCGGGTTCGACGAGGCGGATTCGCTGGCGAGCGCGCACAGCACGATGAAGACGCACATCGAAGACGTCGTGACGTATCTGAACGACGTCGTGAATTCCTTCGGAGACAAGACTAAGAAGGTTCACGGGGCGTACCAGGATTCCGAGTACGACGCTCAATCGGGATTTCGTGGCTAGTGGCTGCGGTGCGGACCAACGAGGGGCAGTGAGACATGGCTGAGGAAAAGATCGACCAGGTCGGCTACGACTATCAGGCAGCGAACATGTGCTTCAACGAGAGGCACACGACGAACTTCGCCGGTGGTAGGGACATGGACCAGATGAAGGCCATGGTCGCCAATGCCAACCCCGACGCGGTGAAGAAGGTCGCCGATGGCTGGATGGGGCTCAGGGATGAGCTCGCTGGTGGGGATGGCAGCGTAAAGGCGGATTTCGACAAGGCCGTGGCGCACATCCTGCAGCACTGGGAGGGGGCGTCCGCGGAGAGGTTCTCCGAGCATGCACGGCAGATCAGCAAGAGCCTTCAGGACTGCTCCGAATATGCCCGGTACACGTCGGTCGCGATGCGGAACGCGGGCGAGGTACTTGGCCGAATCAAGCCCGAAGTCGACGCCATGGAGAAGCCGAGCGGGTTCTCCAGCGCGATGAACAGCCTTGGAGACGGCTTTACGCGGAGCGACGAAGGGCTCAACAACGACTTGAAGGGCGGCAAAGGCGCCCAGGAGGCCCTCGACCGCAACCACGACGACCTCTCGGCAGGCCGCGAAAGGCAGCTCGAGATGGCTGCGAAGATGGAGACGCTTGGCGCGGCTTATCAGTCGCAGGCTAAAGCGATGGGGTCGTGGAACAGGAAGACGAATCCACGAGACGATGAGGAGTATCCGGGGGAGCCCGGAGGCACAGCACCCACACCTGTGGTCATGCCGACGGCACCTTCGCCTCGTACCCCGAAGAACGTGTCCCCAGGGGTGGTTCGTAGTCCCCAGACCGGCTCGATCAGCCCATCGAAGCCTGCGGGCCCGCCCCGTGACTCGGGCATCACAGGCGGGGCCCAGAAGCCCGTCGCCCCGAAGCCTCAGGTGGGCACGGCCATCGACGGCATCACCAGCACCGTCGGTGGCGGACCAACTCCCGGTGCACCGAGCACCGCTCCAGGCGGCGGAACACCCGTTGGCGGCGGACCGGCCAGCGGTGCGGGCCCTGTCAGCACCGGTGGGACGGTCAAGGGCGGTGCCACAACAGGCCGTTCCGGTGTCGCAGGACGCCCCGGAGCGGGCGGCATGGGTGGCGCAGCGGGCGCAGCCAAGGGCGGCGCCGCAGGAGCACGCTCCGGTGGCATGGCGCGGCAGCGTGGCGGCGTGGTCGGAGGCGCGGCCAGGGCAGCGGCTGGCGCAGCCAAGGGAACTGCTGGCGGCTCGGGTCTGCACCGCAGCCGGGGTGCAGCAGCCGGATCGGGTGCAGCCTCTCGTAAGGGTGGTGTCGCAGGTGTCCCCGGCGCCCGCAACGGCCGTCCCAACGAGGAAGAATCCCGCGAAGGCGAGCGCCCCGACTACCTCATCGAAGACGAGGAAACCTGGACCCCGCAGCGTAACGTGGCGCCTCGAGTCATCGAGTAAGCTGCTTGGTTTGCTGTCGCAGTTGGTAAGAGGGTGTGGGCGGGGATGGTCTCGCCCACACCCGAGAGAGGACACAACGGATGGGCTTCTCCCGGACATTGCGCACTGCAGGTCTCGGCGTGCTGGCAGGTGCATTGCTGGTTGCTTCTGCACCGCTCGCTGCAGCGGATGAGGTCAGAGACAAGCAATGGGCACTCCAGGCGCTCAAGGCAGAAGCCTCGTGGAAGGTCTCGCAGGGAAGCGGTGTCACCGTTGCTGTCATCGATGACGGAGTAAATGCGAACCACATCGACCTTCAAGGAAATGTCCTGGAAGGTAAGGATTTTGTGGACGGCGGCAGTCCCACTCCCGCGCCGGGTGATAACCACGGCACAGCAATGGCTGCACTTATCGCTGCCCACGGCCACGGGACCGATGATGGTGTGAAGGGCCTAGCGCCTGCGGCGAAAATTCTTCCAATCCGTGACTTTGACTCAGAAGCGGGCCAGCTTGGCACTGTGATTCGGTACGCGGCCGATAACGGTGCATCGGTAATCAATGTCTCACAGTGCTTCGAATCCAGCAGCCCCTTTGAGCAGGCCAAGGTATCCGATGCCGTAGCCTATGCATTGAAGCGTGATGCTCTGGTTGTTGCCAGTGCGGGTAATCAGGATGAAGACACAAAATGTTACCCAGCGGCTGCGCCGGGGGCACTTGGCGTAGGTGCCGTGAAGAACGATGGAACTATCTGGGAAAATTCCATCTCAGCGCCCTACGTGTCCTTGACTGCTCCCGGCACTCACATCTTTTCCGCAGCTGGGGTTGGCAACACGTATCGTGCTGGCTCGGGTAATTCAGACTCTTCTGCCTACGTGGCGGCAGCTGCAGCTCTCCTCCGGTCGAAATTCACGGACTTGACGGCAGGTCAGATCGCTAACCGCCTCGTCAAGACAGCTGCCCTACCCGATGTCGCCAGAGGGGTTTCCCTGCCGGACGAACGATACGGCTATGGCAGCATCCAACCCTTGGCTGCGTTGACCAAGGACATCCCCGTCGGCTCGAAGTACGGTCCACTCAAGATTCCTGAGTCTCTCGATGGGAAGCCATCCGTTGATGAACCTTCGCTCGGCATGAGCGATGCCGAGCAGGAGCAGGCTGACCGAAAGGCTCTGATCATCTGGTTGGTTATCGGCGTGGTGGGCCTGGTTGCCATTGGTCTGCTCGTGCTGCTGATCGTCAAGCTCTCCAGGCGCAAGAAGGGCAACAGCGGTGATTCGGACGGTCCTTCCGGATCGGCGGGTTACTCGCAGCACGGCCAGCAGCCCTTCCCGCCCCAGCAGAACCCGTACCACCAGCCCACCCACACGTCCGGCCAGTGGCCGCCTCAGCAGTAGGTGCTGGCTGACAGCGAGCCCGGTGCCCTTGACGGGGCTACCGGGCTCGTATTCGTTTGAGGGCAGCCTGCCTCGGTTGTGGAGAGATCGGGCGCACCTGACCGGCTTGGCTCTCCGCAGTGGAATATCCAAACCCCGAGGGCACCGGTGAATCTGCGCGCCAACTGCAGTTGATGTGAGGCCACTACAGCCCAGCCCCGGTCTTGTCTGAGAACCTGTTGGGGCATGTGTCGTTCGAGTCGGCAGTTTGGGTGGTTATGAACTACAACGGTCAGGAATCGGCTCCGCATGGCCAGCAGCACGCGCCACCCGTGCAGGCCCCGTCCGCGCACGCCGTTCTTCCCTCCCACTTCGAGGTGGCGGAGCGGAAGCTCCGTACGTACGACCGGCTGCAGGGTGGGGAGCCCGCAGCGGTCGTGCGGCCCGCGGGGACAGGCGACTTGAAGGGCGCCGTCGCGCGGGTGCAGGTCGCTCAAGGGGCCCCGCGGCAGGGGAAGAAGGCGCGGCCCGCCTTTGCGGTGAACAGCGTGTACGACGGGTCGCCGCTCTGCACTGTGCAGCCCGCGGGTGAAGGCGAGTATGAGGTGTACGGAGGCGATGGCGCCGCGCTCGGGCGGATCGCCCGGCGTGGGGGAGCGGTACTGCCATGGCCGCGGCGCGTGCGCTGGACCGTCCAACTCGCCTCCAGCGGTGAATCATTGGGCGGGAAGGTAGGGACCTGGTACGCCTGGCTCGGGATTGTCGTCTTCGTGCCGTTCTATGCCCTCCTCTGGCTGATCATGACCGCGTACGCCCTGCTCCACCTCCTCATCGGGGAGAAGGAGGACACGAGTTGGGACCTCGGCAGCCCGTCCCGCACGCTGTGGCGCGGAGCCGGGTCGGGGACGGTCATCGAGCACGAGGGCAACTGCGTCTACCGGATCGGTTCCCCGCAAGTGGACCATCGCCTGGCCTACGCGCTGGCCGTGCTTCACGCGTGGGACCGCTGACGGTCCCTGCGCTCGTAGCTGTGAGCTCCAACTCCCGTTTCCCGCAAGCCCTCTGTGGATCGGCCGCCGTCGCTTCGATAGCCTGAGCGGCGGCGGCTCGATCACGCTGACGGGGAGGCGACGGGGATGTCGGACATCAAGATCGATGTCGATCGCATGAAGGTTCTGCTGAACAAGCTGGACCAGGCGGACGACCGCATGCGCGGTGCCTGCGAGAAGTTGCAGAAGGTCGGGCCCACGGGCCTGGGCACCGACGGGCTCGACAACGCCTGCGACGACTTCCAGGATGACTGGGGCGACGGCATCAAGCGCATCGCCGATGCGTCCGAGAAGATCCACGAAGGGCTCAAGAAGACGCTCGAGTCGTACGAGTCGAATGAGGAAGAGACGAGGAAGGGCTTCACGGGTTAGCAGCCGCGTCCCGGGGCTTTTCCGGAGCTCTCCTGGACCTCTCCCAGGGTTTCCCGGTGGCTTTCCAGCGGCTCACCGGAGGCTCTCCGGGAGTTATCCACAGGGGTGGTCCTCCGCGGACGCGCAGTCCACCCTGGTTCCTGGGCAACCACTCGTCACAACGGCTCAACACGCCGCGCACAAACGGCTCAACACGCCGCACCACGGCCGAAGACGGCGCATAACGGACGGCGGATAACGGGGAGAGAACATGGGCGATTCCAACTGGCCGGGGCTGGGGTTCAACCCCGCCAAGGGCGACTTGCACACGGTCGAGTCACTCGCGTACGACGTGAAGACGGTCGGCGACGAACTCGACGAGTTGCACGAGCTGTTGACGAGCGTCGGCAAGACGGATGGCGTCTGGGAGGGCGAGGCCGCCCAGAAGTTCAAGGACAAGCTCGGCGAGCTGCCCAAGTACCTGAAGCAGGGTCATGAGTCCATGACAGCCTGCTCGCAGGCGCTCAAGGCCTGGCAGACCAGACTCCAGGGCATGCAGTCGCAGGCCAAGGGGCTGGAGGCCGACGCCGTGGAGGCGCGCCACAAGCTCGACCAGCGCAACTCCGATATCGAGCGGGTCAACGGCAGGATCCAGGCCGCCCGCGGCCGCGAGCTCACCGAGGCCGAGGCCAAGCAGCTGGGGGACGAGTCCGAGGCCGCCCAGAACGCGGCGAACGCCGCCGTCGCGTCCCTTCAGGAGATCATCGATCGGGCCGAGAAGCTCCAGCAGGAGTGGCAGGACCGGGCGGGGGAGGCCGAGGACGCCATCCGCAAGGCCGCCGAGAACCGGCCACCGGACATCGGCATGTGGGAGAGCTTCACCGACGGCCTGAAAGCGGCCTGGGACGGCTTCACGGACTTCCTGGTCGAGCACGCCGACCTCTTCTCCACCATCTCCAGCGCGCTCGCGGCCGCAGCCCTCGTCGTCAACGTCATCCCGATCGGCGGCCAGGTGGCCTCCGCGATCCTGGGCGCGGGCTCGGTCGCCTTCGCCGGGGCCGCCATGGCGGGCCACTGGATGGGCGCGGCGCGGGGGAACGGCACACCGATCTGGAAGATCGGCCTCGACGCGCTCGGCGTGATCCCGGGGCTGGGCGCCGCCAAGGGCCTGGTGTCCGGCATCAAGGCGGGTGCCAAGGGTGCCAAGTTCGCGACCGGCCTCGCGCAGGGCGGCAAGACCATGATGAACCAGCTCAAGAACCCGTTCAGCACAAAGATGATCAACAAGGGCCTGGGGCTGTTCGGGAAGGCCGTGGACCCGGCGTTGCTCACCACCGGGGTCAAGGGCTTCTCCACCGGATTCGGCGCGGGCAACCTGCTGTTCGGCGGGAACGACGGCGGAGACGCCGCGCAGAGCGGATCCGGGGCGCAGAGCGGCTCCGGCACACAGAGCGGATCCGGCGCCCCGAAGGGCGTCCAGACCATGCCGTACCCGGCCACGCCCAACACCTTCCACCAGACCCTGGCGGCCTGACCGAGATGAGCGAACCCACCACTGCGGCGCCCGAACCCACCACGGCCGCACCCGAATACGCCGTCGCCGCAGCCGCCCAGGAAACGCGGCGCCTCCACGTCGGCTGGATCATTCCGCCCTTCTTCCACGAGATCCCGGTGGACGTGGAGGACGCCGACGCGGCGGCCGAGCGGCTCTACGACGTGGTGAAGGAAGTCCTCGCGCACGGCACCGAGGACGAGCAACTGCGGATGTTCCTCATCTACGCGACCCTCGTGGGTGAACTGCGGGACGCGGGCGCGGTGTACGCGGGCTTCTGCGCGATGGACATGGGCGGCCGCCCCAGCACCGCGACCGTGGCGGTCTACCGGATACCGCTGCAGGGCATCACCGCCGACCAGGTGCTGGCTGAAACCTACGCGGGCCTCCGACGCGCCCACCCCGACGACGACATCCAGGTCAGCGACCTGCCCTGTGGCAAGGGCGTGGTGCGGATCGGCGGCGCCCCCTTCACGCTCGCCGCCGAGGTGTCCCCGACCGGCGAGCCCGTAGAAGTGCCGCGCGGCCAGATCCAGGTGTACGTCCCGCTGCCGAACGACGCCGACCTGCTGGTCTTCGAACTCAGCACCCCCTCCATGGAGGACTGGGACTTCTACTCGGAGATCTTCGCCGAGATCGTGCGCACCCTGGACTGGGGTACGGACGAGGAGGTCGAGATGGCCACTGTTCTCTCCCAAGCCCCCTCCATACCCGATGTAGCCCCCGACCCGGCCGTCGTCCAGGAGCTCTACGCCTGCTCCAGCCGCGTCCTGGACAGCCTCGCCGTCCGCGGCCGGATGGACCAGGGCAACCAGGTGTCCGCCGTCACCTGCCCCGACTGCTGGTCCAAGGGCCTGCGTTCGGCCTGCGCGGTGCGCCACCAGTGGCAGGTGGAGGAGGTCGAAGACGAGGTGCTGGCAGCCGCGCTCGGTCGACTGGACGGCCAACTCCAGGCCGGAGGCTGGTTCAAGCTCGCCGAGACCGAGGGCCGGAGCGTGGCACTGGCGGCGGACGGAGGCTCCGGCCCCCGTGTCAGCGCGGCGCTGATACCCGGCCAGCGCCGGCTCGTCGTCGAGGTCACCGCGCCCTGTACGCGTACGGTGCGGGGCACCGGCGACTCGGTCTTCGGCTGACCCCCGCTCCCGCCGCTCGGGCTGACCCCCGCTCTCCCCTCTGCCCGGGCTGCCCGCCGGCTCCCGTCGCCCGGGCTCCCCCTCCCCGCTCCGCTCCCCGAGCTGACCAACCCACCTACCCTCCGGATCTCCAGGGCCGACCAGCCTCCGGACCTCTGGGGGCCGATCCGCCACCCCGGACCTCCGGGGGCTGACTTGCCACCCCGGACCTGCGGAGCCGATCCGCCACCCCGGATCTCCCGGGCTGACTCGCATCCCTCCGAATCCTTGATGGGATTCCGCCATGACGACGCTTCCCTCCGACGGTCCGGCCGCCCCGCTGCCGGTGAGCGGCCGCACGCTGTCCTCGGCTCCCGGTCTCGCCGACGCGGTCGGCGGCCTCAACAGCACATACCGCATGGACTACTTCGACGACCACGCAGTACGCCGCATGCTGGACGAGCACCGGGCCGCGTACCGCCGTACGACCCAGGGCGCGCCGATCCGACTCGTCTCGATCGCCGGGACGGTCGGGCTGGCCTGGCTGCTGTGGACGGCCCTGAGCAGGCCGGAGCGGATGGCTGAGGCGATGGCGCTCCCGGCCTCGTTGCTGGCCGTGTCGGTCCTGGCCTTCGCCCTCGTCTACCGGCAGGGCAAGCGGAGGCTGCGCCATCCTCACTTGGAGGGGTACCGCCACGTCCTCGCCGCGGCCCGGGCGCACGGAGTGGCCGTCACCCATGTCCCGGACTGGCTGACGGGCCGCGGCGGCGGGGGAGTAGAGGCGGCGCCACTGCCGCCGTACGCACCGCCCCTCGGGGCGGCGGACTCGGCGGACGCCGACCAGCCGCCGCAAGCCGCCGACCAGCTGCCACGCGCCGACCAGCCGTCGCAAGCCGCCGACCAGCCGCAGCACGCCGGCCAGTCGTCACACGCTGCCGTGCCACCCCCGCCCGCGAAACCGGCCGGCGTGGCCGAGTACGAGCGCGTCGCCGACCGTGGCGGATGGCATGACGAGGTCGGGTGGCTGTGCGTCATCGCCGCGGGCGTGGGCGTGACGCTCGCCGCCGTGCGCGACCAGCCCGAGGCCTACGCGGCGCTGCTGTTCGCACCGCTCGCCGCCGCCGTCTGGATCACCGGGTACCGGGAGGGACGCCGCAAGCGCGCGCTGGAGGCCGAAGCACGGGCGTACGTGAACGAGTTGAGCGCCGCGCAACCAACAGGCGCGGCGCTCCCCGAACTCTCTCCTCAACTGCGCCGGCTGTTCGACGACAACTGAGTCACCGATAACCGAGTCACCAAACAACCGAGTCTTCGACGGCAGCCGGCCCCACCGATCACCGGTCCCGTCAGCCGACGCGGGCCCCCGCCGCCCGCGCACGCTCCCGCGCCTCGGGGCTGACCCCGCGCTTCCGTGCGGACGTCCGGCCGTTGAACGCTTCCGGTTGCGACACGACGATGAGCCGTCCGGGGCCAGGCACCGCGGCGACACCGACGAATCGAGGGTCACCGGCGAACCAGATCTCACCAACGGCATCCGCCTTCGCGGCACGAACCCAGTACGTGTATCCGCTGCCGAGCCAGTTGCCTTCCTTCAGTGAGACCTGCTTCTCCGGCTGATCGGGATTGGGCACGCTGATTCGGACGGTTCCGTTCTTCGCGATGGCGACCGCGTTTTCCAGGCGCTGCCACGGATACACCTTCAGAACCGGGCGCAGCCCCTTGACGGTCAGCAACCTGCCGACCGCGGCCATCGACACGTAGAGAATGACCAGCCACAGGGGGAACGTGATCCAGAGCCATACTGGTGTCAGGAATACCACGTTGGCGTACAGCCAGATGACGTGCAGCACCAGGGAGAGGAGGGCGACGCCGGTCCGGAACATCACTGTGCGCCGGAAGGCCCTGCGGGTCGCCGGATCTTCATAGGCTGTCTTGAACGGGGTTGGGTCCACGACGAGTTCACTTCCAGACTGATCAACCAAATACGGCACGGACAGAGGCCGCGACCGCGGACTCGGGGATCTGCTCCTTGACATCCTCGGGCAGCGGATTCTCGAAGCTCACCATTTCGGCGATCCCGCGGTGGATGTCCCGGTAGTGCTCCCGGGCCCCCACCGCGGTCGTCGTGAGGGTGAGGACGGCCAGTGCGCGACCGTCCGGGAACGGGAGGTAGGCCGTCACCTCGTAGACCGAGGACCGGCCGTTGTCCACCCCGGCCGGGGCCTCCCGGCGGTTGTCCACCCCATCCGGGACCTCGACGATCGTCTCGGTGAACGCGCCCGGCCCGCACGGCAGGTCGACCACCGCCAGCGGCACCGCGTTCTGCCGCTGCGTGGCCGCGCGGACCGCGGCCAGCTTCGGCGGGCTGAAGGGGATCTCCGTACGGGTCAGGGTGAGGACGGACTCCAGCATGGAGCCGTCGTCCGCCTCGTGCGCGCCGATGGAGACGTGCACCACGCCTTCCTTCAGCATGACCCCGGCGAGCCCGCGCGCCTCGGCCAGCTTGTCGAGGAAGTCGGCGCGTTGGTCCTCCGGTACGAGTTCGAGGAGGGCGTTGACGGCCTCGACGAGCCGGGTGCCCTCCGGCGTACCCGCCTCGGCGAAGAGGTCGCCGATCGGGATCTCCACGAACCCCGCGGGGACGGCGAACCACAGGTCGCAGTCGCGCCGCATCGCGGACTCCTCGATGGCGTACGAGAATTCGGCCTCTTCTCCGGCCTGCGCCCCCGCCTGCGCCCCGGTCTGTGTTCCGGCCACTGCTTCACTCATCAGCTGAACAGCACCTTCAGGGTCTTGAGGGCGGTGGCGCCGTGGGCGGCCCCGTCGAACGAGCCCGCGCGGGCGCCGTCCATACCGGTGCCGATCCCCTCCGCCACGGGGTTCTGGATGTCGTCCCAGGCGTTCTTCGCCACGCCGTACACGCCGGTGACCGCGCCCGCTCCGGCGACCGAGATGTCGACGACCTTCGCGGCGGTGGCCGGGTTGGCCGCGCCCTTTACCAGCCAGGTGGTGAGCGGGTTGTCCGCGGCGGCGATCCGCTGGGCGGCCACCCAGGTGTTGCTGCCCGTGCTGGCGAGCTTCTGGCCCAGGGTGAGCGCCTCCGCGCTCGCGCTGGCCGCGCGCGCGGTGCCGTTGATACCGCGGGCCACGGCGCCGATGCCCGGGACCATGCCGAGGGTGTCGCCGACCACGCCGACCGCGTTGCTCCAGAAGTCGGCGTCGAACTCGCCCTTGGTGAAGCCGTCCTTGAGGGAGGCTCTCACCTTGGGGTCCGACAGCCGGCTGATGAGTGTGGCCGCGCTCGCCGCCGCCGCGACCAGGAGCAGGATGGGGCCGACCGGCACGGCGAAGAAGAGGGCGGCCAGGCCCGCGATCGCCGCGATCGCGCCGAGGATGTCGGTGAGGTTCTCGCCGACCCAGTCCATGGCCTTCTCGAACCAGTTCGGCTCCTCGGGAGCCAGCTTGTCCGTGGCGTCGCGGATGGTGCGCGCCTTGCCGCGGGCGTCGGTGGAGTGCTCCTCCTCCAGCTCGCGGGCGCGGTTGACGACGGCGGTGTACGCGTTCCTGGCGCTGGTGACCGCGTTGCGCGCCTTGTTGAGTTCGTCGGTGGCCTTGTCCAGGCGGGCCTGGGCGTCCCGCAGCTCCGCCTCGCCGGTGACCTGCTTGCCCGCGAGTTTGAGATCGGGGTTCGCGGAGGCCGTCTTCTCGTTGCCCTCCGCGGTCGAGATGTTTCCCTTGGCGCGCTCCGCCTCGCCGTTCAGCGTCCTGGCGCGGTCCTGGTAGCCGTCGAGCGCCGTCTGCCACTGGGTGAGCGCGGTCGCGGCCTTGGTGATGGAGGCGTGGGCGTTCTTGAGGTTGGTCGGCAGTACGCCGTCGAGCTCCTCGCGGAACGCGACTGCCGCGTCGCCTTCCCAGGACGTCCCGGCCCGCAGCTTCTCGATCATCCTGTGGGCCTCGGAGATGACCTCCGCGGACTTCGTGAGCTTGGACGACAGCGCGGTGACCGTACCGGTGTTGCCCGGCGCCGGATTGAATCCCAGGTGGGGATATGGATTGGCCGTCATTTTCCGCCCCCGTCCGCCGCGGCCTTGCGAAAGCCCTCTTCGAGTGCCCGCTCGACCTCTTCGTAGTTTTCCTTGCTCTGCTTCACGGTCTCCGCGAGTTTCTTCGCCTGCTCGGCGATCTGCTCGGAGCCGTACTTCCAGTGGTCCTGGAATTCGTTGCAGGCGTCGTCCAGTTCTTTGGTCCCGATGCCCTCGGGCGTCGCGTCCGCCATTGATTTGCGCACTTCGTCCAGTGCGTTTCTGGCGCCGTCCAACGTCCGGGTGAAATGCCCCAACTCACCCGTGTCCACGTTGAAATGCTCGCCCACGTGAATCCTCCCCGTTACCTGCTCCGGCACCGATGCGGCAGCCGTCCGAACTCTGCCCGCAATCGTGCCATCTTCTCGTTCCCGCTCACCAGTTGGGCGTCCTCGCCGGGACGCCCACGAAAGAGGCCGTACCCGTCGAAACGGGTACGGCCTCCCCGCGTGAATCCGGTGAAGATCACTTCTCCGGACGGTGTTCCGCTCAGCTCTCCGGCAGATATCCCGTCTGCACCAGCTGCCCGCTGCCGCGGCGGGAGACGAACTGGCCCCGACCGGGCGGCATCTGAGTCGCCTTGATGTTGTTGAACACCGGGCCCTCCGACGGGTCGCCGGAGAGGACCACGCCCTGCGCGCCCAGTTCCTTGATGCGGGTGAGGACCGGCTCGAAGGAGGAGCGCGAGGCGCCCGAGGTGGAGCGGGCCAGGATGATGCGCAGGCCCAGGTCCCGGGCGAACGGCAGGTACTCCAGCAGGACCGACATCGGGTTGCCCATCGACGTGGCGACCAGGTCGTAGTCGTCGATGAAGATGAACGCGTCCGGCTCGTTGTACCAGCTGCGGTTGCGCAGCTGCTCCGGCGTCACGTCCGAGCCCGGCATACGGCGGCTCATCGAGCCGGCCAGCGACTCCATGACCTCCTGGAGCTGCGGCCCCGAGGCGCAGTACTTGTACATGTGGCTCTCGGGCACCTGGCCGAGCAGCGCCCGCCGGAAGTCCGAGACCACGAACAGCGCCTTGCCCGACTCGTACCGCTCGGACACCTGCTTGGCGATGAGCCGCAGCAGCGAGGACTTGCCGGACTCGCTCTCGCCATAGATGACGAACAGCGGGTCGGTCTCGAAGTCCACGAAGACCGGCGACAGCGTGAGCTCGTCCACGCCGATCGCGATCCCGCGGCCGGAGAAGTCCCCGCCGCGCGGCAGCTCGGCCGCGGGCAGCATCGTCGGCAGCATCCGCACCTTCGGTGCCGTACGGCCCTGCCAGGCGTTGTTGACGGCCGAGGCGAGGCCCGCCATGCCGTCCGAGAGGTCCTCGACCGTCGGCGCCCCGTCGATGCGCGGCGTCGCCGCCAGGTAGTCGAGCTTGTCGGGGGAGAGGCCGCGGCCGGGCTTGCCCACGGGTACGTTCTCGGCCCGCTTGCGGTCGAACTCGGACTCCATCGCGTCGCCGAGCCGCAGTTCGAGCCGGTTGAGCACCTGGTCGCGCAGCGCCGGCCGCATCTCGGTGTAGCGGGTGGCCGTGATGACCAGGTGGATGCCGAAGCCGAGACCGCGGGTGGCGATGTCGGTGATGACCGGGTCGAGCAGCTCGTAGTCGTTCTTGAAGGTCGCCCAGCCGTCGATGATCAGGAAGACGTCGCCCCAGTGCTGGTCCGGATAGTGGCCCTGGGCCCGCCGGTTCCGGAACGTCCCCATCGAGTCGATGCTGTTGGCGCGGAAGAACTCCTCGCGCGCGTTGAGGATGCCGTGCACCTCCGCGACCGTACGACGCACCTTCTCCGCGTCCAGTCGCGAGGCCACCCCGCCCACGTGGGCCAGGTTCTCCAGCGCGAGCATGCCGCCGCCGCCGAAGTCCAGCGCGTAGAACTGCACCTCGCTCGGGGTGTGGGTGAGGGCGAACGAGGCCGTCATCGTGCGCACCAGCGTCGACTTGCCGGACTGCGGGCCGCCGACGATCAGCGCGTGGCCGGACGAGCCGGACAGGTCCGCGTACAGCACGTCGCGGCGCTGCTCGAAGGGCTTGTCGACCAGGCCGAGCGGTACGACCAGCTTGCCCTGGCCGTGGTAGCCCTCGGCGAACAGGCCCCGCTCCGCACTGGTGCCCAGCGCGGGCAGCACCTGGTCGAGGCTGAACGGCTCGTCCAGCGGCGGCAGCCACACCTGGTGCGCCGGCGGTCCCTGGCCCTCCAGGCGGCTCACGATGACGTCCAGGACCGTGTCCTTCAGCGCGTCGTCGACGTCGTCGCGCCGCACCTCCGGCTCCGGCTCGGCGAGGATCCGCACCGGCACCGGCGCCGCGGTGAACAGCACCGGCGAGCGGTCGATGCGGCGCCCGCCGGAGGCGACGGGGCCGTCGGCGCGGTAGGTGCCCGACACGTACGCGGCCTTGAACTGCACCATCGTCTCGGTGTCGTACTTCAGGATGCCCGCGCCGGGGACGTTGGGCAGGTGGTAGGCGTCAGGCACGCCGATCGCCGTACGGGACTCGGCCGCCGAGAAGGTCCGCAGACCGATCCGGTACGACAGGAAGGTGTCCAGGCCGCGCAGCTTGCCCTCCTCCAGCCGCTGCGAGGCGAGCAGCATGTGCACACCCAGCGAACGGCCGATGCGGCCGATCTGGATGAACATTTCGATGAAGTCCGGCTTGGCGGCCAGCAGTTCGCTGAACTCGTCGATGATCAGTACGAGCGAGGGCAGCGGGTCGAGCGGGGCGCCGGCGGCGCGGGCCTTCTCGTAGTCGGTGATGTTGGCGTAGTTGCCCGCCTGGCGCAGCAGCTCCTGACGGCGCGTCAGTTCACCGGTGATCGAGTCGCGCATGCGGTCCACGAGCGTCAGCTCGTCGGCCAGGTTGGTGATCACCGCGGAGACGTGCGGCATGGTGCCCATGCCGGTGAAGGTCGCACCGCCCTTGAAGTCCGCGAGGACGAAATTCAGCGTCTCCGAGGAGTGCGTCACCGCGAGGCCGAGTACGAGCGTGCGCAGCAGTTCCGACTTACCGGAACCGGTGGCGCCGACACACAGGCCGTGCGGGCCCATGCCCTCCTGCGAGGCCTCCTTGATGTCCAGCATGACCGGCTCGCCGCTCTCGCCGAGCCCGATCGGCACCCGCAGCCGCTCGTGCAGCGTGCGCGGGCGCCAGGTGCGGGCGACATCCACGCTCGCGGCGTCGCCGATGGACATCAGGTCGGTGAAGTCCAGGTTCGCCAGCAGCGGCTCGTCGGCGTCGGCCGCGCCCAGCCGCAGCGGGGCCAGCTGGCGCGCCAGCGACTCGGCGTGCGCCTGCGACAGAGTGTCCGGCACGCCGGTGAACACCCCGGCGCCCGCCTCCAGTTCGAGCACCTCGGGGTAGACGCGCACCGCGAGCGAGCCGCGCAGCTCGTCCAGGTCGCCGGGCACCACCTCGACGATGGTCACGCCCTGCAGGCCCTCGGCCGAGGCGAGCACCGAGTCGGCCGGCACACCGCCGCCGTCCAGGACGACGACCACGTGCGGCTGGTCCAGGACGGGCTGGCCCTCGGTGTTGAACCGGGCCCGGCCCTCCAGGTCGCTCGCGATCATCTCCTCGACCTCGCCGAGGTCCTGGCACATCAGCCGGCGCGTGCCGGCTCCGTCGGACTCCTTGTGCTGCAGGTGCGGCAGCCACTTGGCCCACTCCCACTCCAGCGCCGCGCCGGGCGCCGCCACGACCGCGATCCGCAGGTCCTCGGGCGAGTGCAGCGAGGCCAACTGGCCCAGCATCGCGCGGGTCTGGCCGTACACCGCGTCGGGGTCGCCGGAGACCGTCACGTGGTAGAAGGAGCGCAGCCCGATCGCCAGCGGCAGCTCGCCCAGCGTCCCGTGGCCCGCGATGAACTGCTGCATCGCGTGGGCGGTCAGCGGCTCCAGCTCGTCCACCGGCGCCGTCTCGGGGGCGACCAGCGGCGTGGCCAGCTGCTGCGGCCCGAGCCCGAGGCGCACCTGTACGAAGTCCGGGTCCGTGGAACGCCGTTCCCACAGCCGGGAGCCCTCCGCGACCAGCGCCCACAACTGCTCGGGCGCCGGGTGCAGGTAGTACTGCGCGTCGCGCTGCTTGTGCGCGGTCCGCCGCACCTCGCGCCGCTTCTGCGCCAGGTACTTGAGGTAGTCCCGGCGGCCCTCGGCCATCTGCCCGGACGGTCCCTTGCGCGCGCGCACCACCTGGGCGATGACCATCGCCACGGTGGACGCCATCATGAGCATGCCCATGATCTTCATGAAGCCGCCGGCGCCCTGGGCGCCCGGCATGAAGAAGAAGGCCGCCGACGAACCCATGCCGAGCATCGGCAGCAGGTTCATCAGCAGGCTGTCGTCCTCATTGCGCGGCAATTCGGGAGGAGGAGCGAGCTTGACCTCCTCACTCGGCACCTCCGGCGGGAACACCCGCGGCGGGCGCTTGACGATGACGACGCTCACCGATGCACCAGTCCTTCACGCAAATCGCAAATTTCGAACCGCCCCCGCGGCGCGGCCCCCGTACGACGTCAACCTCCCGGGCCGGCAAGCGTTTCGGCGCGGCCCACGAGTCAGGGCGTTGATCCTACTGTTCTCCGCAAGCGGTGAACCCGGCCGGGGGGAACGGGTGTTGGGGATGGACGGTAGGGTGACGCTCCAGCATGCGCGGAGCGGGGGACACCCCGGGAGAACCGCGTCCGAATCACCCAGTACTGGACGAGGGGGAACCGTCAGGTGAGCACGGTTTCAGCAACCGGATTCTGCAGAGTCACGGTCGCGGCACCGAACAGCCGGATCGATGTGGCGCTCCCGGAGGACGTGCCGCTGTCCGATGTTTATCCGGAGATCCTGCGCCTGTCGGGCCAGACTCCGGAGGAGGCCGCGCCCACCGGTTACCACCTGGTCCGCAGAGACGGCAGTGTCCTCGACGACGGCCGCTCGCTCGCCGAGCAGCAGATACGCGATGGCGAACTGCTCCTCATGCGGCCGTTCGCGGACTCGCTGCCGCCCGCCGTCTTCGACGACGTCGTGGACGCCGTGGCCGCCGCCGTCGAGACGGACCGCCGCAGCTGGAGCGACCGCATGATGCGCGGCGTCGGCCTCGCCGGCGGCTTCCTGCTGCTGACCATGATGGCGCTCGTGCTGTGGTTCTCCGAGCCGCTCAAGCACGACATGCACGGCCTGCCGGGCCTCATCGCGGGCGCCGCGGGCCTCGTGCTCGTCACCGTCTCCGGCGTACGGGCCCGGGTGTACGACGACCACCGCTCGGCCGTCGCGCTGGGCCTGGCCTCGCTGCCGCTCCTGCTGGTCGCGGGGTCCGGCATCATGCCGCTGAAGGGCGACGAGGGGCCGGGCCGGCTGCACCTGCTCGTCGGCTGCGTCGTCGTACTGATCGTCTCGGTGCTGCTCGTCCTGCTGCTGCCGGAGGCCGACGCCCCGTTCGTCGCCGCCTCGTTCGCGGCCGGCGTCGGCACGATCGCGACGTTCCTCGCGATCATCACCGGGGCCCAGCCGCGCGAGGCCGCCGCCGTCACCGCGGTGGTCATGGTCGCCGTCATCGGCTTCCTGCCCGGCTGGTCGGCCCGGTTCGCCCGGCTGCCCATCGGCTTCCGCTCGCCCGACCAGATCGCCCGGCGCAACCAGCGCGACAGCGACCAGCAGGAAGAGGAGCCGGTCGACTTCCAGGTCATCACCGCCCAGGCCCGCCGCGGCCACG
Organism: Streptomyces pathocidini; assembly: GCF_001418495.1. Classification (GTDB taxonomy): domain Bacteria; phylum Actinomycetota; class Actinomycetes; order Streptomycetales; family Streptomycetaceae; genus Streptomyces; species Streptomyces pathocidini. Next base: position 24,346 of record NZ_LIQY01000037.1, read on the forward strand.
AGATGATGCTCGGCCTGGTCGCTGGCTGCGCCGCCGCGATCGTCGGCTCCGCGGGCGTCGTCCTCGGCTTCTCCACCAGTGGCTGGGCGCAGGCCCTGGCCCTCGCGGTCGGCCTGGCCACCCTGATGCGGGCCCGGCTCTTCCTCTACACCGCGCAGGTCGTCGGCCTGATGCTCGCCGGCATCTCGACCGTCTGCCTGCTGGTGCTCGGCCTGGCCCTGCACCCGCCGGCCGACATCGTCAAGGAGCTGGTCCTCAAGGGGAACAGCGGCCCGCTGGACATCCGCACCATCTGGCTCGCCGCCGCCGTCGCGCTCGGCGCGACGCTCCTGGTGGCCATCGCGCTGATCGTCCCGCGCCAGGGCGTGACCCCGTTCTGGGGCCGCATGCTCGACCTGGCCGAGGGTGCGGTCCTGCTCTCCCTGATCCCGCTCTGCCTGGCGGTCCTCGACCTCTACATGGCGGCCCGCGGCATGACCAGCGGATAGCCGGCCCCTACCCCGGCAACCACGGCCGCCGCCCACATCAGGGCGGCGGCCGTTGCGCATACCGCGTACGAGATACCGCGTACGAGCCGGATGCCACTGCCCGCGTACGAACTCGGACAGGGCTGCCGCGTATGCGCCACAAGCCGCGTACGAGTCAGCGGTTCAGCCCGCGCTCCTGGCCCTGCCCGCGCGGGTCAGCCCCGCCTTCTCCGCGAGGGTGCCCGCCCCGGGCTCGGCCCGCGGGGAGGCCTTCTTCAGGTTGGCCCGGATGACGCGGATCGGCCGGTGCCCGCCCGGCGGTGAGACCACCCCGCCGTAACGGAAGTCGCCCGCGAACCACACCTCCTCGATCCGCTCCCCGCCGTCGCGGCTCAGGTCGTACCGGAACGGAACCGTACGGAACGGCGCCTGGCGGCCGGGCTCCGGCCGCAGCGAGATCTGGGTGTCCCGCCCTGCGGAGTCGAAGACGCAGGGGCAGGGCTCCCAGGCGTACGTCCGCAGGATCCGGCCCATGCGGCGGGCCGAGACGATCGTCCAGGCGGTGACCGGCACGAGGACCAGTACGGCGGCGGTGGTCCGCACGGCCAGCCCGATCGAGTCGTCGTCGGGCCGCGCGACCCCGGCCGCCACGGTCCCCGCCCAGGCCGCCAGTTCCGCGACCAGCCAGCCGGTCCGCAGTCGGATTCTCCTGCGCCAGGCCGCCGCCGTACGGGGTTCGTCCATCGCTGCCGCGGATCCGGGAATCATGGCCGCGATCCTAGCCACGGGCGGAGCCGCGGCCGCGGGCCCGCGAAGGACGGACCGGGACGGGGCCAACTCGTTGGGTCCCGGAGACCGTTGGCGTCTAGGCTGCGGTCGCATGACGGCGACCGACGAATCCCCGACCAAGCACCCGACGGCCGAGGACCACGCCCCCAAGGGACCCAAGGCCGGGGCCTCTGACCCGCAGGACTCGACGGCCGGACACCCTGATCCGCAAGACTCGGCGCCCGCGGACCCCGACCCGGCGGCCCCGGCAGCCAGAGCCCCCGAGTCCGAAAGCCCCGAGCCCGAAGACCGCAAGCTCGACGACTCCGAGCCTGAGAACCCCGAGCTTGAAGACCGCAAGCCCGGGGACCCGGAGAAGCGCCCCCTGTCCCCGCGCCAGGCCCGCCGCCTCCGCGTGGCCGTCGCCGCGGCCTTCATGGCCGCCGCCGCTGCCGCCCTGGTGGTACGGCTCAGCGCGACCCCTTCGGTGCTGACCGTCGGTGTGTACGGAGCCGCGCTCGTCCTCTGCGGCGTGGTCATCGAGCTGAGCCGTCGCGGCCGCACCCGGCTCGGCATGTGGCTGCTGGGCTGCGGTGTCGCCGGTGTCGCCCTGGCCGAATGGCTCCTGTGGACCGGTGGCTGACCCCGGGCGGACCGCCCGTTCCCGCCTGGTACGCTGTGTGACGGCCGTTTGTGTACGCGCCCTCGGTCGCCCCCGGCGACTGGCGGCAGCGCCCAGCGAGCCCCGCCTCCCGAGTCACGGAAGCTCCCCTGAGACAGAGACCAGGGGCACTCGGCGGCTGAAACGAGATCCCGAGGAGTACGCGTGTCGCTCGACGCCGCTACGAAGAAGCAGATCATGTCCGAGTTCGCGACCAAGGAGGGCGACACCGGCTCCCCCGAGGTCCAGGTCGCGCTGCTCACCCGCCGTATCTCGGACCTGACCGAGCACCTCAAGGCCCACAAGCACGACCACCACTCCCGCCGTGGTCTGCTGATCCTGGTCGGCCAGCGCCGCCGCCTCCTGCAGTACCTGGCGAAGAAGGACATCACCCGCTTCCGCCAGCTGGTGGAGCGCCTCGGTATCCGCCGTGGTGCCGCGGGCTCGAAGTAGGACTGCAGTGAAGGGAGCGGTTCCCGAATCCGGGGAGCCGCTCCCTTCGCCGTACGCGAGGACGACCGAAGCTTTGTAGTCTGGTCGCACAGCGCGGATGCGCGGGACCCCCGCGGAGCCGCGCCCGAACACCGACAACTGAAGACGTACGAGGAGGGGCGCCCCGCCCGCCGCCGGTCCTCGGTAGTGGCCCCCGGGACCTGAGACCCCGGGTGCTTCGATCGAAGACCGGCCCGCACAGGAGGCGCTCCACCGCCATCGTCCCGCGCCACACGGGCCCGGGACGCAGACGAGGAGATTTTCCTGGTGGAGAACGAGACCCACTACGCCGAAGCCGTGATCGACAACGGCTCCTTCGGCACCCGCACCATCCGCTTCGAGACGGGCCGCCTGGCCCGTCAGGCCGCCGGCTCCGCCGTGGCCTACCTGGACGATGACACCATGGTGCTGTCGGCCACCACCGCGTCGAAGAACCCCAAAGACCAGCTCGACTTCTTCCCGCTGACGGTCGACGTCGAGGAGCGGATGTACGCCGCCGGGCGCATCCCCGGCTCGTTCTTCCGCCGGGAGGGCCGCCCCTCCGAGGACGCGATCCTCACCTGCCGCCTGATCGACCGCCCGCTGCGCCCCTCCTTCAAGAAGGGCCTGCGCAACGAGATCCAGATCGTCGAGACGATCATGGCGCTCAACCCCGACCACCTCTACGACGTGGTCGCCATCAACGCCGCCTCCTGCTCCACCCAGCTCGCGGGCCTGCCCTTCTCCGGCCCCATCGGCGGCACCCGCGTCGCCCTCATCAAGGGCCAGTGGGTGGCGTTCCCGACCCACAGCGAGCTCGAGGACGCCGTCTTCGACATGGTCGTGGCCGGCCGCGTCCTGGAGGACGGCGACGTCGCGATCATGATGGTCGAGGCCGAGGCGACCGAGAAGACGATCCAGCTCGTCAAGGGCGGCGCCGCGGCGCCGACCGAGGAGGTCGTCGCCGCCGGTCTCGAGGCCGCGAAGCCGTTCATCAAGCTCCTCTGCAAGGCCCAGTCGGACCTCGCCGCCAAGGCCGCCAAGCCCACCGGCGAGTTCCCGGTCTTCCTCGACTACCAGGACGACGTCCTGGAGGCGCTCTCCGCCGCCGTGCGCGACGAGCTGGCCCAGACGCTGACCATCGCCGGCAAGCAGGAGCGCGAGGCCGAGCTGGACCGCCTCAAGGCCGTCGCCGCCGAGAAGCTGCTGCCGCAGTTCGAGGGCCGCGAGAAGGAGATCTCGGCGGCCTACCGCTCGCTGACCAAGACCCTGGTGCGCGAGCGCGTCATCAAGGACAAGGTCCGCATCGACGGCCGCGGCGTCACCGACATCCGTACGCTCGCCGCCGAGGTCGAGGCGATCCCGCGGGTGCACGGCTCGGCGCTGTTCGAGCGCGGCGAGACCCAGATCCTGGGCGTCACCACGCTGAACATGCTGCGCATGGAGCAGCAGCTGGACACGCTCTCGCCCGAGACGCGCAAGCGCTACATGCACAACTACAACTTCCCGCCGTACTCCACCGGTGAGACCGGCCGCGTCGGCTCCCCCAAGCGGCGCGAGATCGGCCACGGCGCCCTCGCCGAGCGCGCGCTGCTGCCGGTGCTGCCGACCCGCGAGGAGTTCCCGTACGCCATCCGCCAGGTCTCCGAGGCGCTCGGCTCCAACGGCTCGACCTCCATGGGCTCGGTCTGCGCCTCGACCATGTCGCTGCTGAACGCCGGTGTGCCGCTGAAGGCCCCCGTCGCCGGTATCGCCATGGGCCTGATCTCGCAGGAGATCGAGGGCGAGACCCACTACGTCACCCTCACCGACATCCTCGGTGCGGAGGACGCCTTCGGTGACATGGACTTCAAGGTCGCCGGCACCAAGGAGTTCGTCACCGCCCTCCAGCTGGACACCAAGCTCGACGGCATCCCCGCGTCGGTGCTGGCCGCGGCCCTCAAGCAGGCCCGCGACGCCCGCCTGCACATCCTCGACGTGATGATGGAGGCCATCGACACCCCGGACGAGATGTCCCCCAACGCCCCGCGGATCATCACCGTCAAGATCCCCGTGGACAAGATCGGCGAGGTCATCGGCCCCAAGGGCAAGATGATCAACCAGATCCAGGAGGACACCGGCGCCGAGATCACCATCGAGGACGACGGCACGATCTACATCGGCGCCGCCGACGGCCCGGCCGCCGAGGCCGCCCGCACCACGATCAACGGCATCGCCAACCCGACGATGCCCGAGGTCGGCGAGCGCTACCTGGGCACGGTCGTCAAGACCACCACCTTCGGCGCCTTCGTCTCGCTGCTCCCCGGCAAGGACGGCCTGCTGCACATCTCGCAGCTGCGCAAGCTCTCCGGTGGCAAGCGCGTCGAGAACGTCGAGGACGTGGTCAGCGTCGGCCACAAGGTCCAGGTCGAGATCGCCGAGATCGACCAGCGCGGCAAGCTCTCCCTGATCCCCGTGATCGAGGGCGAGGATGCCGAGGCCGAGGCCAAGCCGCAGGAGAAGGACGAAGCCTCGAAGTGACGTCTCGTACGCACAGGACGACGGCCCGCACCTCTTCGGAGGGGCGGGCCGTCGCCCGTACCCAAACCCTTCTCAAGGGCGAGAACGGCATCGGCACCGTCCGTAAGACCGTCCTCCCCGGCGGCCTGCGGGTCGTCACCGAGACCCTGCCCTCGGTACGGTCGGCCACCTTCGGCATCTGGGCCAACGTCGGCTCCCGGGACGAGACCCCGGCCCTGGGCGGCGCCACCCACTACCTGGAGCACCTGCTCTTCAAGGGCACCGAGCAGCGCACCGCCCTGGACATCTCCTCCGCGATCGACGCGGTCGGCGGTGAGATGAACGCCTTCACGGCCAAGGAGTACACGTGCTACTACGCGCGCGTGCTCGACACCGACCTGCCGCTCGCCATCGACGTGGTGTGCGACATGCTCACCGGCTCGCTGATCGCCCCCGAGGACGTGGACGCCGAACGCGGCGTCGTCCTGGAGGAGATCGCGATGACCGAGGACGACCCGGGCGACGTGGTGCACGACCTCTTCGCGCACACCATGTTCGGCGACTCCCCGCTCGGCCGCCCGGTCCTCGGCACGGTCGACACGGTCAACGGCCTCACCCGCGACCGCGTCGCCCGCTTCTACCGCAAGCACTACGACCCCACCCACCTGATCGTCGCCGCCGCGGGCAACGTCGACCACCAGCGCGTCGTACGCCAGGTCCGCGCGGCCTTCGACCGGGCCGGGGCGCTCACCCGCGAGGACGCCGAGCCCGTCGGCCCGCGCCGCGGCGCCAAGACGATCCGCACCGGGGGCCGCGTCGAGGTGCTGGACCGCGCGACCGAGCAGGCGCACATCGTCCTCGGCATGCCGGGCATCGCCCGCACCGACGAACGCCGTTGGGCCCTCGGCGTGCTCAATGCCGCGCTCGGCGGTGGCATGAGCTCGCGGCTGTTCCAGGAGATCCGGGAGAAGCGCGGCCTCGCCTACTCGGTCTACTCCTACACCTCCGGCTTCGCCGACTGCGGCCTGTTCGGGGTGTACGCCGGCTGCCGCCCGAACCAGGTCGGCGACGTCCTCAAGATCTGCCGCGACGAGCTGGACCAGGTCGCCGAGCACGGCATGGACGACGACGAACTGCGCCGCGCCATCGGCCAGTTGTCCGGCTCCACCGTCCTCGGCCTGGAGGACACCGGCGCGCTGATGAACCGCATCGGCAAGAGCGAGCTGTGCTGGGGCGAGCAGCTGTCGGTCGACGAGATGCTGCGCCGGATCGCGGCCGTCACCCCCGACGACGTACGGGCGGTGGCCAAGGATCTCCTGGGTCGGCGGCCCTCGCTGTCGGTGATCGGGCCGCTGACCGACCGGCAGTCCGCCGAACTGCACGAAGCCGTCGCGTGACGCACACGGCGTGACACACACGTAAAGGGATGCGAAGGACGATGAGCAACAAGCTGCGCGTGGCCGTCATCGGCGCCAAGGGCCGCATCGGCTCCGAGGCCGCACGGGCCGTGGCGGCCGCCGAGGACCTGGAGCTGGTGGCCGCGCTGGACCGGGACGACAAGCTGGCGGCGCTGACCGAGGCCGGAGCCCAGGTCGCCGTCGACCTCACCCACCCCGACGCGGTGATGGGCAACCTGGAGTTCCTGGTCGGCCACGGCGTCCACGCCGTCGTCGGCACGACCGGCTGGACCTCGGAGCGCCTCGCGAAGTTGGCGGAGTGGCTCGACGCTTCCCCCCCGACGGGCGTGCTGATCGCCCCGAACTTCTCCATCGGCGCGGTCCTCACCATGGCCTTCGCCCGCCAGGCGGCCCGCTTCTTCGAGTCCGCCGAGGTCGTGGAGCTGCACCACCCCAACAAGGCCGACGCCCCCTCCGGCACCGCGACCCGTACGGCCCAGCTGATCGCCGAGGCGCGGCGGGAGGCGGGCTGCGCCCCGCAGCCGGACGCCACCACCACGGCCCTGGACGGCGCGCGGGGCGCGGACGTCGACGGGGTGCCGGTGCACGCCGTACGGCTGCGCGGCCTGCTGGCCCACCAAGAGGTCCTGCTCGGCGGCGAGGGCGAGACGCTCACCATCCGCCATGACTCGCTGCACCACAGCAGCTTCATGCCCGGCATCCTGCTGGGCGTCCGCCGCGTGGTCTCCACCCCCGGGCTGACCTTCGGCCTGGAACACTTCCTCGACCTGAACTGAGCTGTCCCGTGCGCGCCAAAATCACGTATTTCGCCCTGTCGGCCGCCCTGGTCGGCTACCTCGTACTGGTCGGCAACCGCGGGGTCGCCCTCATCCGGCAGGGCACCCCGATCACCGTCGCCTTCGGGGCGTCCGTGCTGGTGCTGCCGCTGATCGGCGCCTGGTTCCTGTGGCAGACGACGAGGTTCGCCCGCAGCGCCAACCGGCTGGCCGCGGAGCTGGAGGCCGAAGGCGGCCTGCCGGTGGACGAGTTGGCCCGCACCCCGAGCGGCGCGATCGACCGGGACTCGGCCGACGCGGTCTTCGCCAGGCGGCGGGAGGAGACGGTGGAGTCGCCGGAGGACTGGCGGGCCTGGTTCCGGCTCGCGGTCGCCTACCACGACGCCCGCGACACCCCGCGCGCCCGCAAGGCCATGCAGCGCGCCATCGCCCTGCACGACGGCAAGCCGGTCCGAACGGCCTGACACGGCACGGCAGTCGGGCCCCGTACGCGACGAGAACGCGTACGGGGCCCGACTCCGTAAATCAAGCTCCAGGTAGATCAGCTCCGGGGCCGATCAGCTCCGGTTCAGTCCCGGTGCTCGTCGGTCCGGTACTCGGCTGCCCACGCCTCGACGGCGTCCGTCGCCATGTCGAAGGCCTCCAGCCGGCCGAGGAAGTCCGCGTCGTGGTCGGTGACCAGCGGCCGCAGCGGCTCACCCGACACCGGCGTGGCCACCAGGGCCTGCCCCTGCACCGTACGCGGCAGCCCGAGCCACTTCACCGGCTGCTGCACGGTCCTGACCTCGGCGAGCTCGGCCCACGGCACGGTCGTCGTGGAGAAGACACCGGCCCGCCGCAGCCCCTGCGCGCTCACCCAGGCCCCGGCCCGCACCAGCCGCACGGCCCCCACGATGACGGCCGTCGCCGCGGCCATGCACAGCCCCGCCCCGGGCAGCGCCCCCGCGAGGGCGATGATCATGGCCGCGAACAGCATGTACGAGGCCAGCAGCAGAAGCAGAGCGCCGCCCGCGACCCGCCAGGGGCCCGGACGGTACGGGCGCCGCCAGCGGTCCTGGTCGATGTGCGGCAGCGCGCCACCACCCGCGTCCGCGGGGTCGTCGGAGTCGTCGAAGGCGCGATCGGCCGTCAGGAAGGGCAGGGGCACGGCAGGTCCTCACTCATGCTGCACGCTCGCTGTGTGCCCGGTGAGGTTATCGATGCGCGCAGGACCCGACCACCCCAGGGGTACCGGTCGGGACCTCCCTCGCCCGCGGCGGGCTCAGCGCCCCTCGGCCGCTTCCGAGTGCTGCGTGGTCTTGCCGTGCGGCCCGGACTCCATCGCGGGCATCCCGAGCAGCAGCGCCCCGACCAGCGCGGCCGCGGCCGTCAGGCCTATCAGCGTCCGTCCGGCTATCTGCGCCGCACCGGCCCGCGGGCGGGGCGGCGGCTCGACGTTGCTGCGGAAGCGGTCGGCCTCCACGACGAAGGCGAAGGGCACGGGCTCTCGTCGGCGGCGGAACATGAAGGGCTCCCTGGGAACCTCGAAGTGTGATCTGTTACCTATACAGACGTCGTAAGTGCCCGAAAGGTGCCCGATTCCGGCGAGTTCTTCCTTGATCTTCCACTGCCGCGGGAGTTGTCGGTGGCGGGCCGTACAGTGGGCGCGGCCCTGAGGGACGCGAATGGAAGGACCCTGCGGTGACCGAAACCCCCGCCGAAACCCCCGCCGAGACCGCAAAGCCCGGCTTCCGCAGCGATGTGACCGTGGAACTGGTCAAGCACAGCGCGGCGGACTCCGACGTGCTCTGGGCGGCCAGGGTCTCGACCGCCGGCGAGCAGTCCCTGGAGGAGCTGCAGAAGGACCCGGAGCGCTCCAAGGGCCTGATCAACTTCCTGATGCGGGACCGTCACGGCAGCCCCTTCGAGCACAACTCGATGACGTTCTTCGTGAGCGCCCCGATCTTCGTCTTCCGCGAGTTCATGCGGCACCGGGTCGGCTGGTCCTACAACGAGGAGTCCGGCCGCTACCGGCAGCTCCAGCCGGTCTTCTACGTGCCGGGCGAGGCCCGCAAGCTCGTCCAGCAGGGCCGCCCGGGCAAGTACGAGTTCGTCGAGGGCACCCCAGCGCAGCACGAACTGACCGGCCGCGCCATGGAGGACGCCTACCGCCAGGCCTACGAGGCGTACGAGGAGATGCTCGCGGCCGGCGTCGCCCGCGAGGTGGCCCGCTCGGTCCTCCCGGTCGGCCTCTACTCCTCGATGTACGCGACCTGCAACGCCCGCTCGCTGATGCACTTCCTCGGCCTGCGCACCCAGCACGAGCAGGCGGCGGTGCCCTCGTTCCCGCAGCGCGAGATCGAGATGGTCGGCGAGCAGATGGAGGCCCACTGGGCCGGACTGATGCCGCTCACCCATGCCGCGTTCAATGCCAACGGCCGTGTGGCGCCGTAGAGAACGGACGTCCGGATCACCGCGCGAAGTGTCCGTATTGCGACGTTTCGTGAAGTTCATCTAGGCTGAACAAACGGACCCGGCACTGCTTGAACCCCCGAGCAGGCAGTGCCGGGATCCGCATTCCAGGGGGCCCCGAGGGCGCACGGCGCGAGGAGCTACGAGTAGCGTGGACCCCATGGCTCCGACCTCCACACCGCAGACCCCCTTCGGACGGGTCCTGACCGCCATGGTCACGCCGTTCACCGACGACGGCGCAATCGACATCGACGGTGCACAGCGGCTCGCGGCCCACCTCGTGGAAGCCGGCAACGACGGCATCGTCGTCAACGGCACCACCGGTGAGTCCCCGACCACCAGCGATGCGGAGAAATCACGGCTCGTACGGGCCGTGGCGGAGGCCGTCGGGGACCGCGCCCACGTGGTCGCCGGAGCTGGCACCAACGACACCCGGCACAGCGTCGAACTGGCCCGCGCCGCCCAGGCGGCGGGCGCGCACGGCCTGCTGGCAGTCACCCCGTACTACAGCAAGCCCCCGCAGGAAGGTCTCTTCCGGCACTTCACGGCCATCGCCGACGCCACCGAGCTGCCGGTGATGCTCTACGACATCCCCGGCCGCAGCGGCGTGCCGATCAACACCGAGACCATCGTCCGCCTTGCGGACCACCCGCGGATCGTCGCCAACAAGGACGCCAAGGGCGATCTCGGCCGCGCCAGCTGGGCCATCGCCCGCAGCGGCCTCGCCTGGTACTCCGGCGACGACATGCTGAACCTGCCGCTGCTCTCGGTCGGCGCGGTCGGCTTCGTCTCCGTCGTCGGCCACCTGGTCACACCCGACCTGCGCGCCCTGCTGGACGCCCACCTCACCGGAGACGTCGCCAAGGCCACCGAGATCCACCAGAAACTCCTGCCGGTCTTCACCGGCATGTTCCGAACCCAGGGCGTCATCACGACCAAGGCCGCGCTCGGCCTCCAGGGCCTGCCCGGCGGCCCGCTGCGCCTGCCGCTGGTCGAGCTGTCCCCCGAAGAGACGGAGCAGCTCAAGCGGGATCTCGCCGCCGGCGGGGTACACCTCTGACCAAGACTTCACAACTCCATATATGACGACAACTGCAAGTGCACGAAAGTCACGCGCGCCGCGTGCCTCGTACCGGGGCAGGTGGCGCGCGTGGTGAGGAGAGTTCTTTGAGTCATCCGCATCCCGAGCTCGGCCCCCCGCCGAAGCTCCCCGAGGGTGGCCTGCGCGTCACCCCGCTCGGCGGCCTGGGCGAAATCGGCCGCAACATGACCGTCTTCGAGTACGGCGGCAGGCTGCTGATCGTCGACTGCGGAGTGCTCTTCCCCGAGGAGGAGCAGCCCGGAATCGATCTGATCCTGCCGGACTTCAGCACCATCCGGGACCGGCTCGACGACATCGACGGCATCGTGCTCACGCACGGCCACGAGGACCACATCGGCGGCGTTCCGTACCTGCTCCGCGAGAAGGCGGACATCCCGCTGATCGGCTCCAAGCTGACCCTCGCCCTGATCGAGGCCAAGCTCCAGGAGCACCGCATCCGGCCCTACACCCTCGAGGTCGAGGAGGGCCACCGCGAGCGCGTCGGCCCCTTCGACTGCGAGTTCGTCGCCGTCAACCACTCCATCCCGGACGCCCTCGCCGTCGCCATCCGCACCCCGGCCGGCATGGTCGTGCACACCGGCGACTTCAAGATGGACCAGTTGCCGCTCGACGGCCGCCTCACCGACCTCCCCGCCTTCGCCAGGCTCGGCGAGGAGGGCATCGACCTCCTCCTCTCCGACTCCACGAACGCGGAGGTCCCCGGCTTCGTACCGCCCGAGCGGGACATCTCCAACGTCCTGCGCACGGTCTTCGCAAGCGCCCAGAAGCGGATCATCGTCGCCAGCTTCGCCAGCCACGTGCACCGCATCCAGCAGATCCTGGACGCGGCACACGAGTACGGGCGCCGGGTCGCCTTCGTCGGCCGCTCGATGGTCCGCAACATGGGTATCGCCCGTGACCTGGGCTATCTGCGGGTCCCGCCCGGCCTCGTCGTCGACGTGAAGACCCTCGACGACCTGCCGGACGACGAGATCGTGCTGGTCTGCACCGGCTCCCAGGGCGAGCCGATGGCCGCGCTGTCCCGGATGGCCAACCGCGACCACCAGATCCGGATCGTCCAGGGCGACACCGTGATCCTGGCGTCCTCCCTCATCCCGGGCAACGAGAACGCGGTCTACCGCGTGATCAACGGCCTGACGCGCTGGGGTGCGAACGTCGTCCACAAGGGCAACGCCAAGGTCCACGTCTCGGGCCATGCCTCGGCGGGCGAGCTGCTGTACTTCTACAACATCTGCAAGCCCCGGAACCTGATGCCGGTGCACGGCGAGTGGCGCCACCTGAGGGCCAACGCCGAACTGGGCGCCCTCACGGGAGTCCCCAAGGACCGGATCGTCATCGCCGAGGACGGCGTCGCGGTCGACCTGATCGACGGCATCGCCAAGATCGCGGGCAAGGTCCAGGCCGGTTACGTGTACGTGGACGGCCTCTCGGTCGGCGACGTCACCGAGACCTCACTCAAGGACCGACGCATTCTCGGCGAGGAGGGCATCGTCTCGGTCTTCGTCGTGGTCGACTCGACCACAGGCAAGATCACCGCCGGCCCGCACGTCCACGCTCGCGGCTCCGGCATCGAGGACGCGGCATTCGGCGAGGTGATCCCCAAGATCGAGGAGGCGCTGGCGCGTTCCGCCGGGGACGGCATCGTCGAACCGCACCAGCTCCAGCAGCTGATCCGCCGCGCGGTCGGCAAATGGGTCTCCGACACCTACCGCCGCCGCCCGATGATCCTCCCTGTCGTCGTGGAGGTCTGACGCCGCATCAGCCCACTGGACGGCCGCCCTGACGCCGATTTGCATCAGGTCACGGCCGTCCAGTACGTTTACGGCTCCGCCTGAGCGAGAACCCGGCACACAATTCGTGTACGGAGAACTCGCGAAGGGGAGGGTGGAAAACCGGCTCAGAGAAATCTGATAAAGTCGGAGACACCGAAGGGAAGCCCGGAGGAAAGCCCGAGAGGGTGAGTACGAAGGAAGCGTCCGTTCCTTGAGAACTCAACAGCGTGCCAAAAGTCAACGCCAGATATGTTGATACCCCGTCTCCGGGCCGTGATGGTCTGGGGCGAGGT
>NZ_LIQY01000370.1 GCF_001418495.1 Streptomyces pathocidini
CGGCGGGCGCCTTCGGGGAGCCGGCCGAGGTGGACGGGGAGGACGGGGAGGACGGGGCCGGGGCCGCCGCGGCCGAGGACTGCCGGTTCCCGGCAGAGCTCCCGGCACCGGCATCGGAACCGCAGCCCGTCAGCACCGCGCCCAACGCCACCGCGCCCAAGGCCCGCGCGCCCAAGGCCACCGCACCCGAAAGCGACCTCAGCCTCACCGAGGCCCGCGTCATCGAGGCCCGCGCCCCGCGCCGCGCCCTCACGCGCCCTTCCCCAGGGAGTAGTGCGCGCCGACCTGCGACGCCGATAGCACGCCCGGGTAGATCGCGGTCTCGTCGAGCTGCCCGCCGAAGTAGTCGCTCCACGGGCTGCTCGGCCAGTAGCCGCTGAGCGTGTCCCCGCCCGCGTGCCAGTAGCCGGTGTAGCTCCGGCTCGTGGTCACCAGCTCGTTGCTCGCCCGCAGGGAGCCGTCCACGTACAGCCGCATGCCGCCCGAGCCCTGGGTGGCCACCACGTGGTGCCACTGGCCGTCGTTGTAGCCCCAGCCGCTGCCGATGGTGCGCAGCGAGCCGGTGTTGACGCCGAAGACCAGGCGGCCGTCGTTGGTCATGTAGACCTGCTTGTCGTGGTAGCTGCTCGGCTCCAGGAACCGGTCGCCGAAGCCGACGAGCTTGCCGCCCGCCCGCGAGGTCGTCCTGAACCAGGTCTCGATCGAGTACGCCGAGGGCCGCTCGCTCTTGCGGTCGCTGTAGGTGTACGAGCTGGTGCCGTTGTGCCCGATGGCGGTCGAGGCGCCCGGCACCGCGCCCGGAGTGACGGCGTGCGCGGGCCCGTTGCGGTGCACGCCGCCGCTGTCGTGGCCGGAGGAGTCGGCTGCGAACGAACCGGCCGGCTCGTCGTAGCGCCAGTACAGCGTGGCCCCGTCGGCGATGATCCGCGCCGGGTAGGCCTCGGTGGCCGCCGCCGCGGTGGCCGTCACCGCGGTCGACTTGGCGCTGGTGCTGGTGCCGTCGCTCGCCGTGATCCGGTAGCTGTACGTCCTCCCGGCCACCACGTCGGTGTCCGTGAAGGTCAGTTGCGGCCGGGACCAGGGCAGCGAGGAGCCGGTCGTCGTGTACACCGGCGTGGCGCCGCCGTCGCGGTACACCCGGTAGGTCAGCGCGCTGTCGTCCAGGTCCAGCGAGGACTGCCAGCGCACCGCCACCTGCCCCGGCCGCACGCTGGAGGCGTTGGCCTGCGGCACCGAGGGCGCGCCCGTGTCCGGTGTGTCGGCATAGCGTACGAGCCCCTGCTGCGGCTTGTTGGTGGCCGTGCCGGTGACGGTGGTGAAGCCGCCGCCCACCCACATGTAGTCGGTGCCGCCCGAGGAGGCGTGGACCATCACGCGCGGCCCCAGCTGCTCCCCGAGGCCGTCGTTGGTGTCGGGGAACCAGCCCAGCAGCTTCGGGTCGTTCACCGACTGGGCCAGCAGGTGCTTGCGCGGCTGGTTGGGGAACTCGCCCATGGTGCTGCAGTCGTGGGCGTGCGAACCCGAGTAGAGCACGCCCCGGTGGACGTCCACGGCCTGGGTGGCGCCCAGGCAGGTGTCCCGCCAGCGCTGGTCGAAGCCGTCCAGGTCCAGGGCGATCCGGCCGTCGAAGCCGCCTGTGCCCTCGTTGGCGGTGTAGAAGCCGGTCGGGTCTGTGGCGATGTCCTTCACCACTGAGGTGCTGTCGACGAAGCCCGAGCCGTAGGCCTTGGACACGGCGCCCGTCGCGGAGGTGACGACCGCGAGGGAGTGCGAACTGCGGTTGTTGACGGCGAAGAAGTCGCCGCCCAGCAGCACGTTCTTCCCGTCCGGCGTCATCTCGACCGCCCGGCCCGGCTCGTCCGCGTCCGCCGTCCACGACCGCAGGTCGCCGGAGGGCGTGACGGCGGCGAAGTAGTCCTTCTCCTCGCCCTCCACGGAGGTGAAGTCGCCGCCGAGGTAGACCGAGTCCCCGGTCGCGGCCAGCGCTCGTACGGTCGCGTTGACCGCCACCTTGAAGCCGGACCTGGGCGTGCAGGTGGCGAGGTCGATGGCCGCCACGTTGCTCACGGCGACCCCGTTGACCGCCCCGAACGACCCGCCCGCGTACAGCGTTCTGCGGTCAGGCGAGACGGCCAGCGCCCGTACGGTCGCGGTGCCCGAGCCGACGGTGAACGACAGGGCGCAGCCGGTCGGCGCGCCCGTGGCCGCGTTCAGCGCCACGAAGTTCACCGCCGGCCGCTCGCTCGTGCCCGCCGCGGCGCCCGGCGGCC
>NZ_LIQY01000371.1 GCF_001418495.1 Streptomyces pathocidini
CCCTACGGGGATCCGTACGGCCGCCAGCAACAGACACGGGGTTACTGACCCCAGCCGCCCCCGCCCCTTCGGATCGTTGATCGTCACGCCGCCGGGCCCGTTGTCGGACCCGGCTGGCAGACTGAGCGCATGGGGAATCACGTGCGTCCAGTACTCAGCGCGGTCCGTGTCCACCCGGTCAAGTCGGTGGCGGGCCGCGCCCTCGGCGAGGCCGCTGTCGAGCCATGGGGGCTCGCCGGGGACCGCAGATGGATGCTGATCGGCCCCGACAGCCGGTGCGTCACCCAACGCGAGCAGCCGCGGCTGGCGTTGGCCGCCGCGGAGGCCCTGTCGGGCGGCGGTGTGCGGGTGAGCGCGCCGGGCCTGGAGCCACTGACCGTCGAGGTGCCCGAGCCGGTCGCGACCACGGCCGTGGGGCTGTTCCGCGACAAGGTCGAGGCGGTGCCCGCAGGCCCGGCCGCCGACGCGTGGTTCAGCGAGTACCTGGGCACGGACGTGCGCCTGGTGCACCTCGACGACCCGGCGCGCCGCCGCCCGGTCGATCCGCGCTACTCCTTGCCCGGCGAGACCGTGTCGTTCGCCGACGGCTATCCGCTGCTGGCTGCCACCACGGCCTCCCTCGACGCGCTCAACCTGCTGATAGCGCAAGGCGATCACGCCGACGAAGGCCCCCTTCCGATGGACCGTTTCCGGCCAAATATCGTCGTGGACGGGACCGCCCCCTGGTCCGAGGACGAGTGGTCCCGGATCCGCGTCGGCGAGGTGGTCTTCCGGGTGGCCAAACCCTGCGGCCGGTGCGTGGTCACCACGACCGACCAGCGGACGGCGGAGCGCGGCAAGGAGCCGCTGCGTACGCTTGCACGCCATCGCCGCTTCGGCGACAAGCTCGTCTTCGGCCAGAACCTCGTCCCGGAGGACACGGGGACGATCCGCGTCGGCGACGCCGTGGAGTTCCTGGAGCCCGGCCCGTAGCCGGACGGTGCCCCGGGGGATGCGCGGGACGGGGTGAGGCGCGGGTGATGGTGGCCCTCTCTCTTGGCTCGTTTCGTGCATGCGCCGTGCCGTATGAGGTACTTACGCACTCGGAAGGGGGTGTGTGACGGTGCGAGCGATGGCCGGGCTCTGGCGGTGGCGGCGCAATCCGCTGTGCCGAAGGACCGATGTGGTCGAGTCCTGGGTGGCGCTGCTGGCCGCCCTGCTCATCACCGTCGGCACCCCGGTGGCGGGCCTTCTCGCGGGCGCGCTGGCGCAGGACGCGCTGGCGGGCGCGGCACGCGAGCAGCAGGAGCACCGCCATCTCGTCACAGCGACGGTCGTGCGGTCGGTGCCGCAGCCGCCGCTGGACCCCGACCCGGAGACCTCCTCGGCCCGGGACTCCCACCGGCGCGTGGTGGCCAGTTGGAAGACCGCCGACGAGGCCGTGCGGACCGGCCCGGTGAAGGCTCCCGACGCGGCGACGCCCGGCGACCGCTTCCGGATCTGGACCGACGACCGGGGCCGCGTCACGACCCGGCCCTTGAGCCCGTCCGCCACGCTCTCGCACGCCGCCCTCGCGGGCGTGGGCGGCGCCGCCGCGGCGGCCGGTCTGGTCGAGGGCGCGCGCCGGTTCACCGTATGGCGGCTGATGCGCCGCCGGTTCGAGGAGTGGGACCGCGCCTGGGAGCGCGCCCGTGAGGACTGGGGCCGTACGGGCGCCGACAGCTGACCCACCCGGCTCCCCCGCCGCACCATCCGCCGGATCGGGCCAACTCGCCGCCTTGTCCCACGAGTTGCACCTTGATCATCCATGGCGGGGTGAGCGGTCAGCCGCAGCCCGCGACGCACGCTACGGTGGTGCGCCACAGCGGTACGCGCTGAACACACGCACGAGGTGGGGGCACAGCAGCAGCATGGCACCACAGGGCACGGTCCAGGTGACGCATACCGGTACGTCGCGGTGGCGGCGCCGCACAGGCGAGTACGCCTCACTCGCCGCGGCCCTGGAGGCCGCAGGCGACGGGGACGTCCTCTCCGTGGCCCCAGGCACCTACCGGGAGAACCTCGTCGTCGATCGGGCCGTCACCCTGCGCGGCCCCGACGGTTCCCGCGGCTCGGTGCGCATCGCCCCCGCCGACGGCGTCGCCCTCACCGTACGGGCCTCGGCGACCGTGCAGGATCTGCACATCGAGGGCCAGGACTCGGCAGCGCCCGCGCTGCTGGTCGAGGACGGGGCGCCGGAGCTCAACGGCCTGCGGGTGGCGACCCGTTCGGCCGCGGGCATCGAGGTGCGCGGCGGGGCCCGGCCCATCGTGCGGAACTGCACCGTGGACAACCCCGGCGGCATCGGCCTCGCCTCGCTGGAGGGATCCGGCGGGGTCTTCGAGGACTGCGAGGTGGTGAGCGCCGGCCAGTCGGGCGTATCGGTGCGCGGCGGCGCGCACCCGCGGCTGGAGCGCTGCCGGATCCACCACGCCTCGGGCGCCGGGATAGCGCTGTCCGGCGAGGGCAGCGCCCTGGAGGCAGTCGGCTGCGAGGTGTACGAGATCAAGGGCGCGGGCGTGCAGATCGCCTCCCGGGCGACCGGGCACTTCACGGACTGCACCGTGCACCGGACCTCGGCCGACGGGATCACCCTCGACACCGACGCGGTGCTCACCCTCGCCGACTGCGATATCCACGACATCCCGGAGAACGCGGTCGATCTGCGCTCCCGCTCGGTGCTCACCCTGACCCGTTCCACGGTCCGCCGCTTCGGCCGCAACGGCCTGTCGGTGTGGGATCCGGGCACGCGCGTGGACGCCAACCAGTGCGAGATACACGACAGTACGGGCGACTACCCGGCGGTCTGGGTGAGCGACGGCGCCGTGGTCGTGCTGGACTCCTGCCGGGTGCACGACGTGCCGGACGCGCTGTTCGTGCTGGATCGCGGCTCACGCGCCGACGTCGTCGACAGCGACATCTCACAGGTCCGCAACACCGCGGTGTCGGTGAGCGACGGGGGCAGCGCACAGCTGGACGACTGCCGGATCCGGGAGGCCACGACCGGCGCGTGGTTCCGTGACCACGGCAGCGGCGGCACCCTCGCCAACTGCACGGTCGACGGGGCCGCTACGGGGATCATCGTCACCAAGGGCGCGGACCCGACGGTCGAGCGCACCACGGTCACCAATCCCACCGAGGCGGGCTTCTACGTCTCGGCCGAGGGCCGGGGCACCTTCCACGGCTGCCGGGTGACGGGCAGCGGCGGTTACGGCTTCCATGTCATCGACGGCTGCCGCACGACCCTGACCCGCTGCCGTACGGAGCGGTGCGCCCGCGGCGGCTACGAGTTCGCCGAGGAGGGGCCGGTCCAGGAGGACTGCACGAGCGACGAGAGCGCGGAGCACCGCAGGCCCCCGGCCGCCACGCCGGTGAGCGCTCCCGCGGTGCAGACCGAGACCCGTACGACCGGGCTCCTGGGGGCTGTTCCGGCCCAGTCGGTGGCCTCGGCGCCCGAGGAGCCGGCTCGCGCGAAGGTACGGCCGTCGGTCACGGTGCTCGGTGAACTCGACGCGCTGGTGGGCCTGGACAGCGTCAAGCGGGAGGTCCGGGCGCTCACCGACATGATCGAGGTCGGCAGGCGGCGGCAGGAGGCGGGCCTGAAGGCGGCGTCCGTCAAGCGGCATCTGGTCTTCACCGGCTCCCCCGGCACCGGCAAGACCACCGTGGCCCGGCTCTACGGTGAGATCCTGGCCTCGCTGGGCGTCCTGGAGCGGGGTCATCTCGTGGAGGTCTCCCGGGTCGACCTGGTCGGCGAGCACATCGGCTCCACCGCGATCCGCACCCAGGAGGCGTTCGACCGGGCGCGCGGCGGGGTGCTGTTCATCGACGAGGCCTACGCCCTGTCCCCGGAGGACTCCGGGCGGGACTTCGGGCGCGAGGCCATCGACACGCTGGTGAAGCTGATGGAGGACCACCGGGACGCGGTCGTGGTGATCGTCGCCGGCTACACGGCCGAGATGGAACGCTTCCTCGCCGTCAACCCCGGTGTGGCGTCCCGCTTCTCCCGCACCATCACCTTCGGCGACTACGCGCCGGAGGAGCTGCTGCGCATCGTCGAGCAGCAGGCGGACGAGCACGAGTACCGGATCGGGGACGGGGCCGCGGAGGCGCTGCTCACGTACTTCACGGTCATCCCCAAGGGCCCTGCGTTCGGCAACGGCAGGACGGCCCGGCAGACCTTCGAGGCGATGGTCGAGCGGCACGCGACCCGGGTCGCCCAGATCGCCGAGCCCGACAAGGACGACCTGACCCTCCTCTACGAGGAGGATCTGCCGGAGCCCGCCTGACGCTGCTCCGGCACCCGGGGCAGCCGCTCCAGAAGGCCCGTGCGCTCCTCGGCGAACACCGGGTCGGCCTGGTAGTCGCTGTGGCCCAGGATCGGTGCGGGCAGCGGGTGTTCGGAGGTACGGCCGTAGGCCAGGGGGTCGCGCAGCGGCCCCCGGTCCACCTCCGGGCCGGTCCCGTCCAGGGTCAGCACCGGGCCGCCGATGGGGTCGGTGCGCCGCCACAGGTTGCGCCAGCAGTGCACCTGGCGGTGGAGGGCGTGCAGCGGGCGGGACCCGAAGTAGGCGGGGAACCAGCGCCCGTACAGCCGCTCCAGGGGCGACCCGTAGGTCAGCAGGGCGACGCGGCGGCGGGTGCCCGGGGCAAGCTGCCAGACCGCGGCGGCGGCCAGGACGCTGCCCTGGGAGTGGCCCGAGATGACCAGGCGGCCGCCGGTGGTGCGGGTCCAGGTGACCATGCGCCAGGTCAGGTCGGGCACGGCGCGCTCGGCGTAGCAGGGCGGCGCGAAGGGGTGGGCGGCCCGCGGCCAGAAGGTGCCGACGTCCCACAGGATGCCGATGGTGCGGCGGGTGGCGGCGTCCTTGTAGGCGCGGCGGCCGCAGGCGAGGAGCAGCAGGAAGCCGAAGCCGACGAGCCAGGAGCCCAGCTCCTGCGCGGACCGCGCGGCCGCGGCGAGCAGGTCCGTGGTCCCTTCTGCGGCCTCCTCCGGCACCTCCCCGGTGGCCCAGGCCCCCAGGACGGCGACCCCGCCCAGGAGGAGGGTCAGGGCGGCGGTGGCGCCGACCAGCCAGGGGGCACTGTCGGTGAGTCGGGCGCGGGCGAGGGTCCCGGCGATCGCGCGCGTGCGGGAGGAGTCCTCGGGCTCGCCCCCGTGGTCCGCGCGGACCTCGGCGGCCTCCAGACGCCCGTTGCGCCAGGTCCGCCCGGCGAAACAGACGGCGACCCCGGCGAGTACGAGCAGCAGCAGGGGAATGGTGGCTGCCTGCCAGGACAGCACCACGGGCGGTCCTTGGAGCGGCCCGCCACCCGTCCCGGGGGTGGCAGGGCCGTCCAGCCAGTCGGCGGTGCGCTGGGCGACCCCGCCCGACATGAGCCCGCCGAGCGCGCAGCCGAGCATGGCGACGGCCGCACCGGCCAGGCCGCCCAGTACGGTCCGGCCGTCCGGGCCGCCGCGCCGCAGCCACCAGGCGGTGGCCGCGATGGCGACCACCAACGCGCCCTGGACCAGGGGGAGGACGCCGAAGGCGCCGCTGCCGGGCAGGGCTCCTTCGGAGGACCAGCCGGGCCGGTACCACGCGGCGTGGACGGCGGCGGCCACCAGGAGGGCGAGGGCGGTGCCGGGCAGCGCCCGCACAATGGCCCGGTCCACCCGGTCGTCGGCCTCCTTCTCGCCCCTGCCGCGGGCCCAGACGACCCACACCACGAAGGCCCCCGCGGCGGCCAGGACGGCCGCGAGGACCCGGCCGGACGCGTCCAGCCAGGCGCTGCCGCCCATCTCCTGGTCGTGGCTCGCGGCGGCCGCGGTCAGGGCGGCGGCGACGGTCAGGAACCCGGCCGCGGTGTGCGCGGCGCGCAGCCGGGCCACGAGCCTGCGCCCGTACCAGAAGCCCGCGAGCCGAAGGGCGGGCAGGTCCTGGGCGCCGTCCCGCTCCTCGGGGTCTCCCTCGCCGGCTCCGTGGCGCGGCGGCTGCTGCGACTCGTACGCGCTCCAGGTGCGGTGCGAGAGCCACCACAGCAGGCCGGTGAGGGCGGTGGGCACGGCCGCCGCGAGCGCGAGCCGCCGCCCCGGCGCGCTCCACCAGCCGCCGTGCTCCGGGGCGAGGAACGCCAGCCAGGGGCGGTCGCTCGCGCAGGCCCGAGTGCCCGCGCACTGCCAGGCGATGAGGTCGAGGGCGACCTCGCAGGCGGCGGCGACCAGCAGCACGGTCAGGCTGAGGGCCACGAGCCGTACGAGCACCCCGTACGCCCGCACGGCGCCGCCGCGGTCGCGGGTGGCGGGCCGCATCCAGTGGGCGAGGTTGGCGACCATGAAGGGCAGCAGCAGGAGCCACAGGGCGCGGGTGCCGTTGCCGGAGGTCAGGTTGGCCCAGCTGTAGGCCTCGGGGACGGGCCGGTCGGGGTAGTCGCCGGGGCGCGACTCGGCGTCGGCGTCCTCGGCGCGGCGGTGGATGCCGGCGGTCTCGTCGCCGGTGACGAGCACGGTCCTGGGGTCGTCGAGCATCGCCTGCGGTGTGGTGCCGCCGACGCCGTGCACCAGGAGTTCCAGGGCCAGTTCGGGCGCGTGGCCCGGTGGCGCGTCGGCCGCGTCGGCCGTCGAGGTGCCGGTGGACGCCGGGGCGTCGGTGTGCTCCGCCGTGTCCGTGTGGTCCGCCGTCTGTTCCGCCGTGCCCGTGCGGTCCGTGTGTTCCGCCGTGTCCGCCGGGCTCTGGCCCGGTTCCGTGGACGAGGCCATCGCCTTCTCCCCCGCTTGGTACGTGTCCCGCCGGATGATCCTCCCAGCGGTGCGGGGGCGCACGCCAGGTCGCGTTCGCAGCGCCCGGTTGCATGTCACAGGGGCATGGCAGGATGAATGCGGACGTGCCGGGAACGATCAGTGGGCGAGCTGTGGGCGATCAGCGGGCGGAAGGGACGGCCGGGGTGAGCGACAACCAGAACCTCCTCGCGGAGCAGCGGCGGGCCCTGATCCTCGACGAGGTCAGGCGCCGGGGCGGGGTGCGGGTCAACGAACTGACCCGGAAACTCCGGGTGTCGGACATGACGGTCCGCCGGGACCTGGACGCGCTGTCGCGGCAGGGCGTGGTCGAGAAGGTGCACGGCGGCGCGGTGCCGGTCGTGGAGGCGAGCACGCACGAGCCGGGGTTCGAGGCGAAGTCCGGGCTGGAGCAGTCGGCCAAGGAGGACATCGCGCGCGCCGCCGCGCCCTTGGTCGCGCCGGGCAGCGCCATCGCGCTCTCGGGCGGCACGACGACGTACGCGCTGGCGCACCATCTCCTGGACGTGCCGGATCTGACGGTGGTGACCAACTCGGTGCGGGTCGCGGACGTGTTCCACTCCGCGCAGCGGGCGGCGGCGCACGGCGGGAGCGGGCAGCGGCCGGGGGCGGCGACGGTGGTACTGACGGGCGGGGTGCGCACGCCATCGGACTCCCTGGTCGGGCCGGTCGCGGACCAGGCGATCCGCTCGCTCCACTTCGATGTGGTGTTCCTGGGTGTGCACGGCATATCGGTGGAGGCGGGTCTCTCGACGCCCAACCTGGCGGAGGCGGAGACCAACCGCCGGTTCGTGCGCTCCGCGCGGCGGGTGGTGGTGGTCGCGGACCACACGAAGTGGGGGACAGTGGGGCTCAGTTCGTTCGCCTCGCTGGACGAGGTGGACACCCTTGTGACGGACAGCGGGATGCCGGGCGGGGCCCGGGAGGAGATCAGGGAGCACCTCTCGGAGCTGGTGGTGGCGGGCGAGCGGGACGCCGGCGGGGAAGCAGACATCTGACGGAGCGTCGGCTACGCTGTGCGCCCCCGGTCGGCCAACTCGTGGGAGGTGCACGACCTGTGGCGCACTCACTCCGCCCCGTCCCACTCGACTTCCTTCACACCGCGCCGGTGCGGCTGGTGTTCACCGCGGAGGCCGCCGCGCCGCCGGAGGCGGTGTTCGGGGTGCTGTCGGACGTGCCGAGCTGGCCCGAGTGGTACGGCGCGGTTTCCCGGGCGCGGCCGGTCGGCGGCGGAGCGGGGCGCGAGATCCGCCTGAAGGGCGGCACCCGCTTCCGGGAGACGATCGTCGCCGCCGATCCCGGAGAGCGCTACGCCTACCGCATCGACCGCACCAACGTCCCAGGGTTCCGGGCCCTGTTGGAGGAGTGGCGGCTGACTCCGTCGGGCGCCGGCACCTGCATCACGTACACCTTCGCGGCGGACGGCACCCCGCTGCTGCGCACGGCGCTCCGCCTGGTCCGCCCCGGCATGTCCCGCGCCTTCCACGACGCGGTACGGGCCCTGGACCGGCGGTTGGGGGCACGCACGGCAGGGACCTAGGAACCGAGGCTTCGCGCCGGCGACTCGCCTAGTCCGGCCAGACCCCGGTTGCCAGCAGGGAGTCGATCGCCTCGGTGTACGGGGCGATGTCCAGGCCCTGTTCCTCGAGCCAGGCGTCCGAGTAGTACTTGTCCAGGTAGCGGTCGCCGGGGTCGCAGATCAGGGTGACCACACTGCCCTTGCGCCCCTCCGCCACCATCTCGGCGACGATCTTCAGCGCGCTCCACAGACCGGTCCCGGTGGAACCGCCCGCCTTGCGGCCGATGGCGCGTTCCAGGGCCCGTACGGCGGCGACGCTCGCCGCGTCGGGCACCTTCATCATCCGGTCGATCGCGCCGGTCACGAAGCTCGGTTCCATGCGCGGACGCCCGATGCCCTCGATGCGGGAGCCGCAGTCGCTGGAGACGCCCGGGTCACCGGTCGTCCAGCCCTCGAAGAAGCAGGAGTTCTCCGGGTCGGGCACGCAGACAAGGGTGTCGTACTGCATGTAGTGCACATACCGTGCGATGGTCGCCGAGGTGCCGCCCGTGCCCGCCGTGGCGACGATCCACGCGGGCTCGGGGTAGCGCTCCATGCGCAGCTGCTCGTAGATGGACTCGGCGATGTTGTTGTTGCCGCGCCAGTCGGTGGCCCGCTCTGCGTAGGTGAACTGGTCCATATAGTGGCCGCCCGTCTCCGCGGCGAGTTGGGCCGAGACCTCGTACACCGTCCGCGGGTCGTCCACCAAATGGCACCGGCCGCCGTGGAACTCAATGAGCCGGGTCTTCTCGCGGCTCGTGGTCCGCGGCATGACGGCGACGAACGGCACGCCGATCAGCTTGGCGAAGTACGCCTCGGAGACGGCCGTCGAGCCGCTCGACGCCTCGATCACGGGCTTGCCGGGCCGGATCCAGCCGTTGCACAGCCCGTACAGGAACAGCGAGCGGGCCAGCCGGTGCTTGAGGCTGCCCGTCGGATGGGTGGACTCGTCCTTGAGGTAGAGGTCGATCCCCCACTCCTCCGGCAGCGGGAAGCGCAACAGGTGGGTGTCGGCGGACCGGTTGGCGTCAGCCTGGACCTTGCGGACGGCTTCCTTGAGCCAGGCTCTGTAGACCGGGTCGCCGCGGTCGACGTCGATGGTCGCGGCCGCGCCGCCGGCCTGTCTCCGCTCGATGGTGCTCACCGGCGCAGCTCCTCACAGATAGGTCACTCGGCCTGTCAAGGCCACAACAGGACAGAGTCGTCCCGGTCGTTCCGATCATAGAGGCGCCCTGGTGCGGGGGCCGGGCCCCGTGCACACTGCCCGTCGGGGGACAATGGGGATGCGACCCGGGCGGTCTTCACGACGCCATCCCGTCGAGGGGGCGGTGTGCAGCATGGCGGACGAGGAGTTCACGGCGACCGGAGTGCGGATCGCGCACGGTCTGCGCTCACTCACCCGGGCCGGGCAGGTCCTGATCCGGGACGGCAGGCTCCTGCTGCTGACCAGCTACGGCAGCGAGATCGACAGCGCACCGGTCCATCTGGTGCGCGCCGGCAGGCCCCGGTTCACGCACAGGAACGGCGCGCTGGCGACGGTCAACGGCCATCGCTACCTCCTGACTCCGGGAGAAGAGCAGCAGTCCACCGGGCACGGCGAGTTCGGGGCGGCCGCGGGCGCCCTGCGGGACGCCAGGGCCAGCGACAAGGACGGGACCGGCGTGGAGTGGGCCCGGCGGTTCCTCGACGCGGTACGGATGGCGGGCGGGCACACGGCCCGGGCTTGACAAGACCCCCCCGGTGCCAGGTGCCACGAGTTGCGCGAGTTGCGGGTGCGCCCTACCGGGGTCACTCTGGTGGAACATAACTGAGGGTTCACCGGTGGTGACGCTTCGAACCCGCCCCGCCGGCACAGCAGCACTCAACACTGTTGAATGCGCGTTCTTCGTCTTCCGAACCTCATCAGGGAGTCGGCCGTGATCAGCAAGCCAAGCAGGCACTGCACGGTGGAGCTCCAGGCCCTGCCGTCGCGGATCGGCCAGGTACGCAGAATCGTCTCGGCGCAGCTGCGCTACTGGCATCAGGATCCGTTGATCGATTCGGCGGCGCTCGGGGTCACCGAGCTCCTCACCAACGTCCACCGGCACGCCGTGCCGGACAAGAAATGCAGGGTGGAGATGGATCTCTCCCGGGACCGGCTGACGGTCTCGGTACGCGACAACGACCCGCGGGTACCGCGGCTGCGCCCCACTGATCTGACCGCGATCGGCGGCCGGGGGCTCGCACTGGTGGCCTCGCTCAGCGAGAGCTGGGGCGTGCGCCCGCGGGGCGACGGCGGAAAGATCGTCTGGTTCACGCTCCAGACATCCACGCCCACGGTCCCGGCGTCGGCGACCGCCGTGCCGGCCCCG
>NZ_LIQY01000372.1 GCF_001418495.1 Streptomyces pathocidini
CGGCCGCGGCAGCCGCGGCCGCCCCCGTACAGGAACTCCGCACTGGGACAACGAGCGTGTGCGCCGCGCGGCACGTCGCGCGTCCCCCGACCGTCGTACCGCTCACCCTCAAACCTGGGGTGATTACGGGACATTGGCGAACGAAGCGCCGAACCCCGAGCGGCAGTGCAACAGTCCGCCAGCCTACCCTTCGCGGGCTTTCGGCGCGGATCGTGGGCGGGGGACGAGGCGCCCGCTCCCGGGCGTCTTCCGGGCGGGTGTCAGGCCCTGGGGAGGCGGTGTCCGCAGAGGAGGAAGACGACGGCGCGCTCCCTTTCGCCCCAGGCCGAGGCGGTGGACGTGTCCAATTCCACAGACTGGATCAGTGCGCACTCGACGGTGTAGCCGCCGTCGGTCAGGGCCGCGCCGATGGCCTCGGCGGCGTCGCGGGTGGGCGCGTGGGCGACGATCCGCTCGGGGCGCCGGGCGGCGCAGGCGTCCACGACGGCCGCTCCCCCGCCGCCCACCCGTACGACGTCGGGCTCGGGCAGGTCTTCGAGTATGTACGGGGCGGTGCCGTTGACGACCTGGAGCTGGACTCCGTGGCGGCGGGCCGCGGCGGCGGCGCGGTCGCAGGCGGCGGCGTCGCGGTCGACGGCGATGACGGCCGCGCCGAACCCGGCGGCCTCGACGGCGGCGGCGCCGCTGCCCGCGCCGATATCCCAGACGAGGTCGCCCACGCGCGGCCCGAGGCGGGCGAGTTGGAGCGCGCGCAGCTGGGCCGACTCGCCTTCGCCGAACCTGCCCTGGGCCGGGGCGTACTCCCCTGCCGGGCGCGCCCAGCCGCGGACGCCCGCGGCTGGGTCGCGGCCGGCGATCCAGCCGCCGCCCTGGAGGGCGGCGCCGCGGACGGGGCCGCCGGGCCCGGGGCCGACGGGTACGGGCGCGGTCCGGGGGCCGCCGATGGAGATGACGACGTTGGGGTCGCGCCAGGTGTGGTCGGCGACCTTGTCGGAGGTCAGGACGGTCACCCGCTCGCGGTCGGTGCCGAGTTCCTCGCAGATGACGAACGTGCGGTGGACCGCGCCCAGGAGCAGGGCGAGTTCGGCGGGCCCGGCGCCGGGCGAGGTGAGGACGGCGACCTTGGTGTGGGCACGGCAGACGTTCACCGCGCGGCGCAGGTCGCGGCTGTGGGCGACGACGATCCGGGCGTCGTCCCAGGGCATCCCGGCCCGGGCGAAGGCGGCGGCGACGGAGGAGACGGCGGGGACGACCTCGATCTCCAGGCCGTGCTGGGGGGCACGCAGGGTGCGGACGACACCGAAGAAGCCGGGGTCGCCGTCGGCGAGCACGACCGCGGTGCCGCGGTGCGCGGCGATCCGGCGGGCGGCCAAGTCGAGGCTGCCGAGCCGGATGCGCTCGGCGGAGCTCGGGACCTCGGGGAGCGCCAGGTGGTGGGCGGCGCCGGCCACGAGGGTGGCGGCGGCGAGCGCGGAGCGGGCCGCCGCGGTCAGCGGCGAGCCGTCCCAGCCGATCACCGTGACCCGGTCGGCCATCGTCGTCAGTCTCCTGGGCAGTCGCGGGTCGGGCCCGCGGGGTGCGCGGGCAGCGGGGGCGCAAGGGTCCGGGGCACGCCCCGGAGGAGCACAGTACCCCGGCTGGTCCAGACCGGTGGCGGGAGGTGGAAAGTGGGACGGGTGCCGGTGCGGGCCTGGACCGGGTCAGGCCCGGACCGGGGTCAGGTCGGGTCGGGACGGGTCAGGCGCCCCGCAGCGGCGCGAGCCGCGCTCCACGAGGTGTGTGCCAGTTCGGCCTGGGGGAGCAAGCTCCTCGCCCAGCGCCCGTACGCCACGACCGACGCCCTCCTCGTCGCAGGCGACGCCGCCATGGCCGAGCTGACCGCCGAGGACCTGGCCGAGGCCGGCCGACCGGAGCTGGGTCAGGCAGGGGACGGTCGGGAGCTCATGGCCAGTCGGGGCTCACGGCCTGTCGAGCGCTCACCGGTCCGGGACTCACGCCCAGTGGAGGGCTCACGCCCAGTCGGGGTACGCCGCGTAGCCGCCCGCGTCCGCCATCTGCTCCGTCTCACCCGCCAGGTCCTCCAGGTCCTCCGGCAGCAAGCTCCACACGATGAGGTCGGTGCGGATGTCGGTCCAACCGCCGTCCTCGGTCTGCGTACGCGCTATCCACGCGTTGCGGAGCACGCCCTCGCTGATGCAGCCGACCTTCTGCGCGACCTGCTGGGAGGCGGTGTTGTCGGCGGCGGTGCGCAGTTCCAGGCGCTCGAACCGCTGGTCGCGGAAGAGCCATTGGGCAACGGCCTGTACGGACTCGCAGGCGTAGCCCTCGCCGCGCGCCCAGGGGGCCGTCACGTAGCCGACCTCGGTGACGCGGACACGCCAGTCGGTGTTGCGCAGGTGGACGGTGCCGACGAGGCGCTGGGTGAGGAATTCGGTGACGGCGAGGACGAGCCCGCGGCCGGCGGTGCGTTCGGCGGGGGCCAGCCGGGTGGCCCAGGCGGTGGCGTCCTCGCGGGTGTAGGGGTGGGGCACCGAGGTCCAGGCGGTGACGAGTTCGTCGTTCATCATGTCCGCGAGCGCGGGGACGTCGGCCTCGTCGAACGGGCGCAGCACCAGCCGGTCCGTGCTGATGGAGATGTCCGGGAAGGTGGGTGTCATGCGCCTCTCCTGGCCGTGGACCGGGGATGGGTGCCCTGTCGGTGTGGCTCCGTGGTCGGGGGGTGCCCTGCTGAATAGCCCAGCATGCAGCATGCACCGGCCGGAAGTGCAGCCCGGGGGCGGAACGGCGGTGGGCTCCGCACCGCCGGGGTGCGGAGCCCACCACTGCTCAGGGCCCAACAGGCGTCTGGTGCCCGCCACTTCGCGCGCTGCCGCCAGACGTCGGGGAGTCAGAAGTCGGAAGTCAGGCGCCAGACGTCAGGAGTCAGAAGGAGGCCAGCACCGAGCCGTCGTACTTGTCCTCGATGAACTTCTTCACCTCGGGCGAGACCAGCAGCTCGGCGAGCTTCTTCACCCGCGGGTCCTTCTCCTTGCCCTCCTTGACGGCGAGGAAGTTGCCGTACGGGTTGTTCTTGGGCGACTCCAGGACCAGCGCGTCCTCGGCGGGCTTGAGGTCGGCCTCGATCGCGTAGTTGCCGTTGATCACCGCGGCGTCGACGTCGCCGAGGGAGCGCGGCAGTTGGGCGGCCTCCAGCTCCTTGAACTTGAGGTTCTTGGGGTTGGACGCGATGTCGCCCGGGGTGGCCTCGTTGCCCACGCCGTCCTTGAGCTTGATGATGCCGTTGGCGTCGAGCAGCTTGAGGGCGCGGGCCTCGTTGACGGTGTCGTTGGGGACGCCGACGGTGGCGCCCTTCTTGATGTCCTTCACCGACTTGGCCTGCTGCGAGTACAGGCCGAGCGGCTCCAGGTGGACGGTGGTGACGGGCACGATGTGGGTGCCCTTCTTCTTGTTGAAGTCGTCCAGGTACGGCTGGTTCTGGAAGTAGTTGGCGTCCACCGAGCCGTCCTCGGTCGCCGTGTTCGGCGTGACGTAGTCGGTGAACTCCTTGACCTCGAGCTTCAGGCCCGCCTTGGCCGCCAGGTTGTCCTTGACGTAATTGAGGATCTCGGCGTGCGGGACGGGGCTCGCCGCGACGGTGAGCGGGGCGTCCGCGCTGTCCTTGGCCGAGTTGGAACCCGAACCGCAGGCGCTCAGGCCCAGGGTGAGGGCGCCGGCGGCGAGGACAGCGGTGGTGATCTTGGCAGTGTTACGCACGAAAAGTGCCTTTCTCCAGAGGTGGTACGCCCCGCGGGGGTGGTACGGGGTCACGCGCCGCGGGTCGAGTGCTCGCCCCGCGGCCGGTCAACGGGTCAGGAAACCTTGGTGGGTTCGGGAGCCGGGGCGGCGGTCGCCTCGGCGTCCGCCGTCCGCGGTGCGGGCCTGGGCCGCAGCAGGCGCAGCTTCGGCGCACCGGCGGAGGAGCCGGCGCGGTGCGAGACGCTGCGCGCGGTGAAGTCGCCCGCGAACTGGATGGCGGAGATGACCACCGCGAGGATGGCCACGGTGATCCACATCAGCCCGGTCTCGAACCGCTGGTAGCCGTAGCGGATGGCCAGGTCGCCCAGGCCGCCGCCGCCGACGGTGCCGGCCATCGCGGAGTAGCCGATGAGCGCGACGATCGTGGTGGTGGCGCTGGACAGCAGCGAAGGCAGCGCCTCGGGCAGCAGCACCTTGCGGACGACGGTCCAGGTGGAGCCGCCCATGGCCTGCACGGCCTCGACCAGCCCGCCGTCCACCTCGCGTACGGAGGTCTCCACCAGCCGGGCGAAGAAGGGGATCGCGCCGATGGCAAGCGGGACGATGGCGGCGCCGGGGCCGATGGTGGTGCCGGTGACCCAGCGGGTGAACGACATCAGCGCGACCATGAGGATGATGAACGGCAGCGAGCGGCCGACGTTCACGATCTGGCCGACGACCTTGTTCACCACGGTGTTCTGCAGCAGCCCGCCGCGGTCGGTGAGGACCAGCAGGACGCCGAGCGGCAGGCCGCCGACGACGGCGATCACCGCCGACCAGCCGACCATGAAGAACGATTCCCAACACGCCTGGGACAGCAGCGGCTGCATCTCCGACCAGGTCACTTGGCACCTTCCTTCACGAGCTGCTCGTCGGCGTCCGGCCCGGCCACGTCCACCTGGAGGCCCTGCTCGCGCAGGAAGCCGATGGGGACGACGTTGTCCTCGAAGCGGCCGGGCAGTTCGATGCGCATCCGGCCGACCTGGCGGCCGCCGACGGTGTCCAGGGCGGCGCCGAGGACCGAGATGTCGATGTTGTACGTGCGCGACAGCTGCGAGATGACCGGCTGGGTCGCGGCGTCGCCGTGGAAGGTGAGGTCCACGACGGTGCGGCCGGGCCCGGAGGCCTCGCCGCCGACCGGGAACAGCTCGGCGGCCAGCTCGGAGCCGGGGGTGGCCAGCACCTCGGAGACCGTGCCGGACTCCACGATGCGGCCGCCCTTCATGAGCGCGGCGGAGTCGCAGATGGTCTTGATGACGTCCATCTCGTGCGTGATGAGCAGCACGGTCAGGCCCAACTGCCGGTTGAGGTCGCGCAGGAGCTGGAGGATGGAGCGGGTGGTCTCGGGGTCGAGGGCGGAGGTCGCCTCGTCGGAGAGCAGCACCTTCGGGTCGCCGGCCAGCGCGCGGGCGATGCCGACGCGCTGCTTCTGTCCGCCGGAGAGCTGGGCCGGGTAGGCCTTGGCCTTGTCACCGAGGCCGACCAGGTCCAGCAGTTCGAGCGCCTTGCGGGAGCGCTCGGCGCCGGAGATCCCGAGGATTTCCAGGGGCAGTTCGACGTTGTCCTGCACGGTGCGCGAGGACAGCAGGTTGAAGTGCTGGAAGACCATGCCGATGTGGCTGCGGGCCTGGCGCAGCGTGGATCCGGCTCGCGGTCCGCGCCCGGCGAGCGCGGTGAGGTCCTGTCCGGCGACGGTGACCGTGCCGGAGGTGGGGCGCTCCAGGAGGTTCACGCAGCGGATGAGGGTGGACTTGCCGG
>NZ_LIQY01000373.1 GCF_001418495.1 Streptomyces pathocidini
GCGCGCGAGCTGCACGACGTGGTTGCCCACCACATGTCGGTGATCACGGTCCAGGCCGACAGCGCGGCCTACCGGATCGACGGCCTTCCCCCGGCCGCCGAGGAGGAGTTCGGGACGATCGCGGCCAGCGCGCGGTCGTCGCTGTCCGAAATGCGCCGACTGCTGGGCTTGCTGCGCAACGAGCACACCGACGGCGGCGAACTCGCGCCCCAGCCCGGGCTGGACGACATCGCGCGGCTGGTCGAGGCGACCCGGCGGGCCGGGGTCCCCACCGAGCTGGCGGTCAACCGCGGGGGGCACGAGTTCTCCCAGGCCGTGGAGTTGTCGGTGTACCGCATCGTGCAGGAGGCGCTGGCCAATGTCGTACGGCACGCGCCGCAGGCCGCGACCCGGGTCATGGTCGGCCCCGACGGGCAGGGGAACCTGACCGTCGTGATCGTCAACGGCCCCTCGCCGCTGGAGGCCGAGCCGCTGGAGACGACCGGCACCGGACACGGCCTCGTCGGACTGCGCGAACGCGTGCGGCTGCTCGGCGGCACGCTCGAAGTCGGCCCCAAGGCAGGCGGATTCCGGGTCGGCGCCCGCTTCCCGCTCGACGGACTCAGTGAAATGGAATCCACCGGCCCATGACCATCCGCGTGATCATCGTCGACGACCAGGCCATGGTGCGGGCGGGGTTCGCCGCCCTGCTCTCGGCGCAGAGCGACATCGACGTGGTGGGCGAGGCCTCCGACGGACGGCAGGGCGTCGAGATCGGCCGGAGCACCCATCCGGATGTGGTGCTGATGGACGTGCGCATGCCGGAGATGGACGGCCTCGAAGCCACCCGCCAGTTGCTCGACCCACCGGTGGGGGTGGTGCACCGGCCCAAGGTGCTGATGCTGACCACCTTCGACGTCGACGACTACGTCTACGAGGCGCTTCGGGCAGGTGCCAGCGGCTTCCTCCTCAAGGACGCGCCTCCGGCGGACCTGATCTCGGCCGTGCGGATCGTGGCGGCGGGCGAGGCCCTGCTCGCCCCCTCCGTCACACGCCGGTTGATCGCCGACTTCGCCAAGCAGCGACGCTCGGGGCCGCACAGGAATCCAGACGTCAGGCTGAGAACTCTCACCGCGCGCGAGACCGAGGTGCTGGAACTGGTGGCCCGCGGTTGCTCCAACGCGGAGATCGCGGACTCCCTGGTGCTGGCCGAGCAGACGGTGAAATCCCACATCGGGCGGTTGCTGGCGAAGCTCGACTGCCGCGACCGGGCGCAGGCCGTGGTGTTCGCGTACGAGTCCGGGCTGGTGACACCCGGCGACCGCTAGCCGCGGCAGTCCCTCTCCCCCTCAGCACCCTCGCACCCCCGGCATCTCCGACACCCCCTACCCAGGTATCAGTCGCAAGTTGGCTCCGTGGTGTGAGGTGCGGACACCCATCGTCTTCCTACGTTTCCCTCCACCAGGCCGCCGAAGGGCGGGAGGTCCGGAGGAGGGAGACGGCGCGATGCGGTTCGGAAGGCGAACTCGCCCGAGGCACAAGGGAAAGCGGCTCCAGCGCACCATGCTGGCCGGGGTGATCGCGGCCGCCGTGGTGACCGGCACGGCGGGCTGGGCAGCGGGCCAGGAGCAGACGGCCGTCACGGGGACGCCACCCGGAGCCGCCGCGTGGCAGGCCGACGCAGTGCACGGACAGCGGCTGCCCGACCCGGCAAGCGTCGAACCGGCCGACGTGGCACGGTTCTTCGCCGGGCTTTCGACCGAGGAGCAGCGGGCACTGGCCGTCCGTCACCCGCTGGTCGTGGGAAACCTCGACGGCGCACCGGTCGCCCTGCGGTATGCGGCCAATGCCCGCGCCATCGCCGCCGAACGCGACCGGCAGCGGGCCCGAGCCAAGGATCCGGCGCTCACCTCGGAGGACCACCGGACGGCCCACGCCCGGGCCATGCGTTGCGCCGAACTCCTCGCCCCGGGGCGCCAGTTCCTCGCCTTCGACCCGCGCGGCCGGGGTCAGGTCG
The DNA here is from genome assembly GCF_001418495.1 of Streptomyces pathocidini. Lineage (GTDB taxonomy): Bacteria > Actinomycetota > Actinomycetes > Streptomycetales > Streptomycetaceae > Streptomyces > Streptomyces pathocidini. The sequence continues at coordinate 1,997 of NZ_LIQY01000373.1, forward strand.
CGGAGGTGTACGGGGATCTGGCCAACGCCGGTCATGTGGCGGTCGTGGTGCCCGGATCGGACATCGACCTCGCCACCTCCGATCGGCGGGAGAGCCCGGGGAGCATGGCGAAGTCGCTGCTCGCGCAGGCGAACCGGCAGGCTCCGGAGTCTCGTACGGCCGTCGTCGCCTGGACCGGTTACACCACCCCGGTCGGCCTGGGGCCCGACGCGGCGACGGGGCGGCTAGCAGAAGCGGGGGCGCCACGGCTGGAGCGCTTCCTCGCGGGGCTTGCCGCGGTCGGGGCACCGGCGCCCACGGTGTTCTGCCACAGCTACGGCTCGGTGGTCTGCGGGCTCGCCGCACCGGAGCTGAGCGTGCGGGAGGCCTCGGACCTGGTGGTGTTCGGCTCTCCGGGGATGCGCGCCGATACAGCGGCCGACCTGGGCACGGGTGCGCGGGTGTGGGCGGCCCGGGACACCTCCGACTGGATCCGGCACGTGCCGAACGTGGACGTCCTGGGCCTGGGCCACGGCGAGGACCCCACGGAACCCTCCTTCGGGGCGCGGGTGGTCTCCAGCACCGAAGCCGAGGGCCACACCGGGTACTTCGCGCCCGGCACAGACGCGCTGCGCAACTTCACGGCCATCACGCTCGGCCGCTTCGGCGAAGTGAGTTGCGCGGCTGACGGCTCCCGGGGGTGCACCGATGGCCTCCGCTAGCAGCGCGGTGCGCACACCCGCCACCAACCTCACCGGCCGGCTACGGCAGTTCACCGCCCGGATCGAGTCGCGCACGCCCGCGCACCGGGATCGCGCCATCGACGGGCTGCGGGCGCTCGCGGTGACAGCGGTGTTCCTTGCGCACTGGCTCGTCAGCGGGTTCACCCTGGACGGCGAGGGCGCGCTGCACACGGCCAGCCCGCTGTCCTCGCTGGGCTTCCTCGCCCCGTTCAGCTGGGTGCTGCAACTCCTGGGGATCTTCTTCCTGGTGGGCGGCTTCTCCTCCGCGCTGTCGCTCCGGCGCCACACCGCTCGGGAACTGCTCGTCGGCGACTGGCTGCGCGGGCGCATGGTGCGGCTCGGGCGTCCCGTCCTGGGGGTAACGGCCGTATGGGCGGCCCTGCTTGCGTGCCTCTCGGCGGCCGGCGTGCCGGGCGGAACCCTGCGCACCGCGGGCACCCTCATCGCCCAGCCGCTGTGGTTCGTCGGTGTCTACGCCCTGGTCACGGCCCTCACCCCCTGGTGCGTACGGACTGCGGAACGGCTGGGCGGCTGGGCCGCGGCGCCGCTCATAGGGGTCGTCGCGGTGGTGGACGCCCTGCGCTACGGCCCGTACGCCGAGGCGATGCCGTCGTGGCTGGGCCTGCTGAACCTCCTCCCGGGCTGGCTGTTCGCCTACCAGTTGGGCGTGGCCTGGGGTGAGCGGAGGCTGGGCAGACGGGGCGCCCTGCTGCTGCTCGCGGGCGGCGGCGCCCTGTTCGCCCTGCTCCTGCTCGTCTTCCACTACCCGTCGAGCATGGTGAGCGTGCCGGGCGAGGCCCGTTCGAACTCGAACCCGCCGTCCCTGCTGGTGCCCGCTCTCGCCTCGGTGCAGTGTGGCGCGGCGATCCTGCTGCGGGACCGGATCAGCAGACTGCTGCAGCGGCCGGTGCTGTGGGCACCGGTCGTCGTAATCAACCTCTTCGCGATGACGATCTTCTGCTGGCATCAGACCGCGATGCTGGCCGCCGCCATACCGAGTTCGGCGTTCGGGCCCGTCCCCGGGCTGACCACGCCACCGGACTCCGCGGCGTGGGTGCTCGCCCGGCTCGCCTGGCTGCCGGTGTTCGCCGGAGTACTGCTCATCATCGGGCGGTTCACACGCCACTTCGAGTCGCCGTGGACCGGCGCGGGCCGGGCACGGCGAGCGGTGGCCGCGGCCCTCGCCGCGGCCTTCGCCCTCTACACCTTCGGAACGGGGTGAGCGCGACATGGCACCCAGACCCGCTCCACCGTCATTCGCGGCTCGCCGAGGAGAGGCTCATGTCGGGGTACCGGGCGCCCGCGACCTTGTCGGCGATGGGCTCCAGCAGTGCCAGTTCCTCGTCGGTGAGCGTGATCCGGGTCGCCGCGGTGTTCTCCTCCACCCGGCTGCGCTTGCGGGTGCCCGGGATCGGCACGACCGGGAGACCGTGCATCTGGGCCCGCTGCTGCACCCAGGCCAGGGCGATCTGCCCGAGAGTCGCGCCCCGCGCGTCGGCGATCGACCGCACGGGCTCCAGGAGGGCGGTGTTCGCCGCGGCGTTGTCGCCGGTGAAGCGCGGCATCGTCCGCCGGAAGTCGTCGGCCGTCAGCTCGCTGGTGGCGTTGGTGAACGAGCCCGTGAGGAAGCCGCGTCCGAGCGGCGAGTAGGGCACGAAGGCGGTGCCCAGCTCGGCCGCGGCCGGGACGGCGGTGCGCTCCACGTCCCGGCTGAAGATCGACCACTCGGACTGGAGCGCGGTGATCGGGTGCACCGCGTGCGCCGCGCGCAGTTCCTCGCCCGTGACCTCGCTCAGGCCCAGGTGCTTGACCTTGCCTTCCTGAACGAGTTCGGCCATCGCACCGACGGTCTCCTCGATGGGGACGTTCACGTCCCTCCGGTGCATGTAGTAGAGGTCGATGACGTCGACGCCAAGGCGGCGCAGGCTGCCCTCGACGCAGTCGCGCAGATACGCGCGGTCGTTGCGGATGCCGCGGTGCGACGGGTTCTCCGGGTCCAGGACGATGCCGAACTTCGTGGCCAGCACGACCTGTTCGCGATGGGCCCGGATGAAGGGGGCGATGAACTTCTCGTTCTCGCCGCTGCCGTACATGTCGGCGGTGTCGTAGAGCGTGACGCCGAGTTCCAGCGCTCGCTCCAGAGTAGCCCGCGCCTCCGACTCGTCCGTCGGCCCGTAGGCGAAGCTCATGCCCATGCAGCCGAGCCCCTGCACTCCGGCTTCGGGGCCTTCGGCACCCAGCGCGACCTGCTCGATCCTGTCCTTGTCCGTGCTCATCGGACCAGCCTCTCCTCGGACGCCCGCCGGGCGTCCACATAGAAATCGATCTTGAAGTCGAGGACTGCGAGGGTGTCCCTCAGCTCGTTGATCCTGACCCGGACGTTGTCGCGGTGGTCCTGCAACAGGCGCCGCCGCTCGTCGAAGGTGTGCTCGCCCTCGCGCACCAGCTCGGCGTACCGGACCATGTCCGCGACCGGCATCCCGGTCAGCCGCAGCTTTCCGACGAAGCCGAGCCAATCCAGGTCGCGGTTGCCGTACCGGCGCTGGCCGGTGTGCGAGCGGTCGACGTGCGGCATCAGACCGATCCGCTCGTACCAGCGCAGGGTGTGCGCGGTGAGCCCGGTCCAGGCCACGACCTCGCTGATCGTGTACCTGTCCTGCCCGTCAGGCCGAGGGTGCGAGAACTTCACCGTCTCGCACAGCGCCTCCACCTGCTCAGGGACGCCTTCCATCACAGTCAATGCCGCCACCCTCTCGTCCACGGGGTTCCCTCACGACTCCCTCAACGCTAGAGACTTGGAGCGCACTCCAGGCAAGCGAAGATTTGACGGACTCTTGTACGGGCTAGGCTCGGGCCTCATGCAGAGCCTGCGCATGATCGAGAACTGGCCGGTACCCACTGCGGCAGCCGCCGTCGTCCGCGGCGACGGCACCCTCGCCGGAGCCCACGGACCAGTGGACCAGCGCTTCCCGCTCGCCTCGGTCACCAAGCCGCTCGCCGCCTACGCCGCGCTCGTCGCGTACGAAGAGGGCGCGGTCGAGCTGGACGAGCCCGCCGGGCCCGAGGGCGCGACCGTACGGCATCTGCTCGCCCACACCTCGGGGCTCGCCTTCGACGAGCACCGGTCCATGGCCGAACCGGGGACGCGCCGCCTCTACTCCAACGCCGGTTTCGAGGTGCTGGGCGACCACATCGCCAAGGCCACCGAGATGCCCTTCGACGAGTACCTGCGGCAGGCCGTCCTCGAACCGCTCGGGATGACCGCCACCGAGCTGGCCGGCTCCCCCGCCAGGGACGGTGTCTCCACGGTCGCCGATCTCGCCCGCTTCGCCGCCGAGCTCCAGGCACCGCGCCTGCTGCACCCGGCGACGGTCGCCGAGGCAACCGCCGTCGTGCACCCCGGCCTGTCCGGGATACTCCCCGGCTACGGCCACCAGCGCCCCAACGACTGGGGGCTCGGCTTCGAGATCCGGGACGCCAAGTCGCCGCACTGGACGGGAAGTTCGTCCTCGCCGCGCACGTTCGGGCACTTCGGCCAGTCCGGCACCTTCCTGTGGGTGGACCCGGGCGCCGCCCGCGGCGCGG
>NZ_LIQY01000374.1 GCF_001418495.1 Streptomyces pathocidini
GTACAGGTGCGCGTGCGGGCGGAGGCGGCGGTACGGGCGCCGGCGACGGCAGCGTGAACGACCGGCTGGCCTTCTCCGACGGCGTCAAGGCCGACGGGTACCCGCGGCTCCTGCCGCGGCCCATCGCCTTCTCCCTCTTCACCCTCGTCGTCAGCGAGGAGGCGGGCGTCGAGGACCTGTCCCTGGCGCAGATACGGCGGCTCTACGCGGGGGACATCGCCAACTGGAAGGAGATCGGCGGGAACGACCTGCCGGTACGGCTCGTCGGCCGGTACTCCAACTCCGGTACGCGCAAGACCTTCGAGGAGCGGATCCTGGACGGGCGGCGCGAGCCGGGCGACACCTCCGACGACTGCCGCGACCTGGCCTCCGGCGCGCCGCGCGGCCTCGTACGCTGCGCGCGCGGCTCGACCGACGAGGTGCTGGACGCCGTGGCCCGCACGCCCGGCGCCCTCGGCTACAGCGAGGTCGGGGCCGCGGCGGACCGCGACGACCTGCGGCTCGTCCGCATCGACGGCCACCGGGCGGACCTGGCGGGAGCGGACCGCGGGGCGTACCCGTTCTGGCAGACCGAGTACGCCTACACGTACGGCGAGCCCGCGGCCGACTCGCTCGCCGCCAGCTTCCTGCGCTATCTGACGAACGAGGTCGGCCAGGACGTCGTCCGCTCCCACGGGCACCGGCCCTGCGCGGAGTTGCGCAATCCGGTGCTGTGCCGGCCGTCGTGACCCCACCCGGCGCATGGTCCGCCGGGGCTCAGTCCACCTCTGGGCAGGGGGTTCCCCGCGGGAGTTGGTAGGGAGCCGCGATGCGGTACGTGCCGGGGCGAGGGGCGTGCAGGAGGGTCCAGGTGTCCTGTGGCTCGCCGTCGGGGACGGCCCGCGGCTCCTGGCGGGTCAGGCAGCCGTGCACGTTCCGGAAATCGTCGCCGGCCGCGTTCTTCCGCGGCGGCGGGACACCCTTGCCCTTGCGGTCGACCAGGCCCAGCCACGGGGAGTACGGGATGCGGATCAGGACCGGACCCGCCGACCGCACGGTGACGACCAGTTCACCCGCGTCGGCGCGCTCGACCGTGGCGGGCGGATCGGCCATCGGCACCGGGTCGGCCACGCGGTAGAGCTTCCAGTTGGCGTCGGACCACACCGGCTTCAGATAGCGCTGGCCACCCGCGACCAACTCGGCCTCGGCACGCCCGGCTTCGTCCGGCCGGTCGCTCGGCAGCACCACGTACCGCACGGCCCAGCGCTTCAGCCAGGCGTGGTAGCTCTTGGCGGTGAGCATCCCCTCCTCGTAGAACAGCGGGTTCCGCTCGCGGTCGGCCTGCCGGTTCCAGCCGCGCGCGAGGTTCACGTACGGCGCGAGCGCGGATGCCTCTCGGTGGCTGCGGGCGGGGACCACCTCGACGCGGCCGCGCTCGGCGTCCACACGTTGCAAACGGTCGACGAGCGGCGCGAGTTCCCGCGCCCAGGAAGCGGCGGGGGTCGTGTTGACGACATCGTCGATCGTCTTGGCCGTCTGCCAGAGCGTGATCGCGACGAAGGCCGCCAGCAGCGCGTACCAGTGGCGGGAGCGCCGTACGGTCCAGGGCAGCGCGGCAATGAAGGGGATGCCCGCGAAGACCAGCGCGAAGCGGGTGACGTTGCTGCCGATCTGCGAGTCCACGAGCCACGTGAGCAGCGTGCCGAGGGCGTAGACGCCGGAGGCGATCCGCACCGTGCGCCACCGCTTCGGCATCAGCACCACCGCCGCCACCCCGCACAGGAACGGCAGCACCAGCGAGCCGAACTCCATCGGTTGCATGCCGGAGAAGGGGAACAGCCAGGCCGAAAGACCCACCACGGCCGCGGGCGTGACCCCGAGGACGTACGCGGCGAGCCTGCGGCGGTCGAGGAAGAGCGCGACCGCCACGACCCCGAGGAACAGCCCCGCGACCGGGCTGGCCGCCGTGGCCAGCGCCGCAAGCAGCGCGGCGGCGGCCGCCCGCGCGACCATCCGGCCGCGCGTCCGCCAGGTGTCCTCGCGCGGCCAGGAGAAGATCACGGCGACCGCGCCGAGCGCGAACATCGTGCCGAGCCCGAACGTCACCCGCCCCGAGATCGCGTTGCAGGTGAGCGCGAACGCGCCCGCGAGCGCGGGTGCCAACGGGCGCCTTATGTCCGGGCTACGGGCGAGGAGCAGCGCGAGCAGCCCGCTGGAGAGAGTGCCCGCGACCATCATCGTGGTGCGCACCCCGAGCACGTGCATGAGGTACGGCGAGATGACGCTGTACGAGACGGGGTGCATCCCGCCGTACCACGCGAGGTTGTACGCCGAGTCGGGGTGGCGCCCGACGAACTCCGCCCACGCGTCCTGGGCGGCCAGGTCACCGCCGCTGTTCGCGAAGAGCATCACCCATGCCACGTGCAGCACCGCGGCCACCAGGAAGGTGAACAGGACCGGATGGGCGGAGGCTTGGCCCCGGAGCCACGGGAATCGGCCCCGGAACCGGGGGAGGCGGCCACGCGCGCGTGGGGCGGGCCCGGCCTCGCCGGTCGCGCGGTCCGCGCCGGAGCACCTCGGATCCACGGTAGTCACTCAGGTACTCCCCGTCTTTCCCGCAACCGGCCCCGAGCGGACGCCGCGACGACGCTAGCACGTGCTATGGGCCTGGCCCGGGCAGGTCACAACGTCGGAACGCCCCCCCCCGGCGTGAGGGACGGGAAGGCGTCCCGGAAGGTTGCCTCCAGGAGCAGCGGGGCGCCGGGCGCTCCCCGAAGAATTCCCCGCCGCGAGGGCGAGCCGGGGGCTCCCCGTACGGCGGAGAGTCCGGGTGCCTGCCCGACGGTGCCGGACTCACGGCGAGCCCGGCACCTCCGAAAGCGCCGCTCAGGTACCCGGCTTGCGACCGTAGACGTAGACGTCGTCGCCGTTCTTGAGCATGTTCCAGTAGGTCTTCGCGTCCCCGCCGCGCATGTTCACGCAGCCGTGGGAGCCCGGCGGGGACCACACGCTGCCCGCGATGGAGTGGAAGGCCTGGCCGCCGTCGAAGAACTGGCTGTACGGCATGCGGACGTCGTAGAGCGTCGACCAGTGGTTGATGGAGCGGTAGTAGACCTTCTTCAGGCCGGTGCGGGTCTCGTACTTGTCCCGTCCCGTGCGTACCGGCACCGGGCCGAACTTCAGGGTCTTGCCGTCCTGGATCCAGCTGAGCTGGCGCGTCAGGTCGACGCAGGCGATGCGGCCCTTGTTGGTCGGGCACTTGCCCGCCTTGTTGGGGTTGCTGCCCGCCGCCTTCTGCTGGTTCATCAGGTTCATCACGCCCCAGGTGACCGGCCCGGCGTAGCCGATGTTCGGGCTGATGCCGTGTTTGGTCTGGAACGCCCGGATCGCCGAGCAGTCGGCGGACGACTGCCTGCCGTCCACGGGCCGGCCGAGGAACTTCTCGACCTGCTTCTGGTACGGCCCGGTGCTCGTCGTGCAGGTCGCCGCCTGCGCGGGCGCGCCGCCGAGCGCGACCGACAGCGGGACGACCATGCCCGCGACTCCGAGCACCGCTCCTATTCGGCGGCGCGCGGCCCCCTGTGCCTTCATGATGCGCTCCCCACGTTCCCCTGGTGAGTGTGCGAACGAACGCCGAACGGGCGCCCGAACGAGTCCTGACACTCGTAGGACCGCGAAAGCGGCGGGGTGGTTGCCGGGAGACAGGTCGCGAGACGGCAACAGTTCGCCCCGGGCACACGGGTGCACCGGGGCGAACGGTCCGCGATCCGCCGCGGACCGCCTGGATCGGGACCAGCGGACCGCTCATATCGGGGACATCAGGCGATACGGGTCAACTTGCTCCCGAAGTCCGGCTCCACGAGGTCCTTCTGGAGCGCGACCGGCACCTTCACCTGGCCGGGACCGCTGCCCACGGTCAGCGTGCCGACGGCCGTACCCGCCTTGGCCTCGTGCGGAATCGCCTTTCCGCCGTCGGTGAGCTTCAAGTCCACGGTCAGGCCCGGCCAGCCGACCGCCGTCACGTCACGGGTCGCCACGACCGGCGTCGTACCGCCGAGCCCGTCGTCGACCTCGCCGACGACATCGCCCTTCTTGACGACCGTGCGCGAGATGAGCGCGTCCTGCGCCGCGTCGATCAGCTTCTTGCTCTCGGCGAGCACGGTGTCGATGATCGGCACCCCGTACTGGCCCAGCACCGCACCGATGATCATCTGCTTGGTGCCGCCGATGTTCTTCTCGGCCGCGAAGACGAGGTTGCCGCCGGCGCTCGATGTCGTGCCGGTCTTGATGCCGACGACGCCGTCGAGCGGGACGAGCCCGTTCCAGTTCCGGTGGCTCTTGTCCTTGGCGTCGGTGTACGAGGGCTGGCGCACGATCGCGCGGAACAGCGGGTCGGTCATGGCCTTCTTGGCCAGTTTGACCTGGTCGACGGCGGTGCTCACGGTCTCCCGGCGCAACCCGCTGGGGTCGGTGTACGTGGTGTTCGTCATGCCCAGGTCCTTGGCGGCGTCGTTCATCTTCTTGACGAACGCCTTCTCGGAACCGGCGTCCCAACGGGCCAGCAGCCGCGCGATGTTGTTCGCGGAAGCAATCATGATGGCGTCGATCGCCTCGCGCTGCGAGATCTTGTCACCCTCGGAGACCTCGACGACGGACTCGCCGTCGGCGCCCAGCTTCGCGTCGTCGGCCGCCTTCTTGTCGATGTCGATCAAGGGGCCCTTGGTGCCCGGCTTGAGCGGGTGGTCGCGCAGGATCACGTAGGCCGTCATCACCTTCGCGACGCTCGCGATCGCCCGCGGCTTCTCCTCGCCGCGCTTGCCGAAGCTGCCGAGCCCCTCCACGTCGACCACCGCCTGACCCTCGGACGGCCACGGCATGCTCGGCTTCGCGCCGTCGAACGCGTACGTCTCCTCCGCCGTCAGCGCCAGCGACGGCTCGGGGAGCGGGCGCAGCGCCTGCACGGTCGCGAAGACGATCGCGAGCAGCACGGCGAGCGGCGTCCAGATCTTCACGCGCCGGACGGCGGTGCGCAGCGGCGTCTCGGGCGGCGGCGGGGTGTTGGTGAGCTGCGCGAGCAGATCGAGCGGCGCGGGGTCGGGCAGCGGCTGCTGCTTGGTGCGCTCGTACTCGGGAAGGCCGGACTGGGCGTCCGCGGAGGCGGGCTCGGGGGGCGCTGCCGCCTTGACGGCCGCTTCGGGCTCGGCGGCTGCCTCCGGCTTGGGGTCGGCCTTCGGCTTGGGGACCGTGGTCCGCTCGGCGCCCTGCTCGGCGGCTTTCCCGGAGTCCCGCTCGATGTCCTGCTCCTGCTTGGCGCTGAGGGCGGTCGCGCCCAGTGCCGTACGCGGCCTGCGGGACGCGTCGTCGGCGGACCGCAGCGGTACGAACTGGCTGGTGCGCTCCGACTCCGACTCCGCGGGCCGGGAAGGCCTGTCGTCCGCGGGACGGGAGGGCCTCTCGCCGCCCACGCGCCGCAGCGTGCCGAGGGCCGTCGTCGGCAGGTCCATGGGTTTCTTCGCGGGCCCACCGGCCGCCGGCTCGGAGTCCCGCGGGGCCTTCTCGGCGAGTTCCGGCCTCTTGCCGCCGTCGGCCTCGGGGCCGGGCTTGTCGTCCGCGTCGGAGCGGGGCGCCGAGCCGCGCTTGGGCAGGGCAGTGGTGGGCTTGTCGACCTGGAGTGCGGGCGCCTGCTTGGACGCCCGCTCCGCCTCGGGCTCGGGCTCGACGGGCTTCGCGGGCTCGGACGCCTCGGACGTGGAGGACGGCTCGGCCTCGGCCGCCGGCTTCACGTCCGCCTTCGCCGCCGCCTCCGGCTTCGGCCTGTCCGCGACCACGGGGGTGTCCGCCGTGGGGGTGTCGTCCGCCGACCCCAAGGGGTCGTCGCCGACGGACGCCGAGGCGACCCAGGCCGCGACGGCGGCGCGCAGCCGCGCGTCGCCCTGCTCCTCGATCTTCAGCTTCGGCACGGCCGCTCCGGACACCGCGCCCTTCCCCGCCTCCGACTCAGACTCCGACTCCGCGGAGTCGGCGAGCTCAGCGGCCTCGTCAGCCCCGGCCACAGCGACGGCCTCGGCCTCCGCCGACGACTTCTGCTGCTCCGACTTGTCCGGGGACTCGCCCGCCACCGATGCCTCCTTCGTCCTTGGCACTTCGACCCGTTCGCTCACACGCTCTATCAGTGTCCAGTGCCCGCGTGGTAGACGAGAACGACATACCTACTGGTTCCCATACAAAGCGCCCAGGCACTCTCGACAGACAAGTGTGAGAGGGGTCACCCTGTCATTCATCCACGCGGGGAGGCATGGATGGGCAGGAGCCGCAGAACAATTCCGGAGGAGCTTCTGCTGCTCGCTTTGGACCCGGCCACGGGTACCACGGCGCAGCCGCAGTCGCTCGACCTCGGCCTTGCCGGGGCCCAGCTAGTGGAGCTGGCTCTGGCAGGACGGATAGCCCCGGACGGGGATCGTATCGCCGTGGTGCTGCCACGGCCGACAGGAGATCCGACACTGGACTCGGCACTGGAGCTGTTGCGCCGTCGCGGCAGCCCGGTGCGGGCGGTCCACTGGATCGGCGGGCCCCGGCTGGGGCTGCGCCAGACGTATCTCGCGCACCTGGAGCGGTGCGGCATGGTGCATGCCGTGGCGGGTCAGATGTGCGGGGTGCTGCCGACGACTCGCTACCAGGCGACGGACACGGCGATCAGCCGGGAGATCAAGGCCCGGCTCGACAGTGCGATCCGCACCGGCGTACCGCCGGACCCGCGGACCGCGGCGCTCGCCGCGCTGGCCCACGCGGTCGGCCTCGGCAAGCATCTGTACCCCGGTAACGAGGGGCGGTCCTCCCGCTCCCGGCTCCGGGACCTCATCAGGCACGACCCGATGGGCGGCCTGGTCGCGCACGCGGTGATGGACGTGCAGAACGGGGTCGCGCAGCAGCCACGGCGCACTCCGGCGCGGCCGAACGCGGGCGACCGCTCCGGCGTCCCGGTCCAGTCCCGGCACGGGGGCATGGCCCGCGCCGCGGTCCACTAGGACCGCACCACCGCCCGCTCCACAACCGCTCAACACCCGGAAAAACAACAGCAGTTACGTTTCATCAATCCCCACTCCACCGCAACCCGGTTCGGGAGCCGCCGAATCGCGCACGGGGTGGCGGGCCCGGTCGTCCCGAACGACGGCCGGACCCGCCACCCCGTGCGTGCGCCCGCCGCAAATACCGCAACTGCACTCGTACACGTACGCATTGCCGCTCGTACGGCGTTCGTACGCAGCTGTACGCACTCATCCGTAGGCGTCCAGACGAGGAGCGTACGGCGCGCCTCCATAGCCTCATGTACTCGGGCCGGGACCCTCTGTTGTCATTTCCCAGCGCCACTCCGCCCAGGAGTGGCAATCTGCTGGGCAAACAACAGTGCAACCCGGAGGTGCAGCACCCGTGGCGTCCAACGTCAATCCCACTGTCAGGCGACGCCGGTTGGGTCAGGAGTTGCGCAGGCTCCGCGAGCTCAAGGGCATGACGGCCGAGGAGGTCGCCGAGCGGCTGCTGGTCTCCCAGTCGAAGATCAGCCGCCTGGAGAACGGCCGCCGGAGCATCAGCCAGCGGGACGTACGCGATCTGTGCAGCGTCTACGAGGTCGAGGACCACCGGGTCGTCGACTCGCTGATGCAGATGGCCAAGGACTCCCGCCAGCAGGGCTGGTGGCACGCCTTCGGCGACATCCCGTACAGCGTCTACATCGGCCTGGAGACGGACGCCGCCTCGCTGCGCGTCTACGAATCGCTCATCGTGCCCGGCCTGCTGCAGACGCGGGACTACGCCGAGGCGGTGATCTCGGGGATGTGGCCGGAGGCCACGCCCGCCGAGGTGGAGAAGCGCATCCAGGTCCGGCTCAAGCGGCAGGACCGGCTCAGCGACCCGGACGGGCCGCTGCGGTTCTGGGCCGTCATCGACGAAGCGCTGCTGCGCCGCGTCGTGGGCACCGAGCGCATCATGGCCGACCAGCTGGAGCACCTGGCGCAGCTGAGCGCCCAGCCCCACGTGACGCTCCAGGTGCTGCCGTACAGCGTGGGCGCGCACCCGGGCATGTACGGCAAGTTCGCGATCCTGGAGTTCGCGGACGCGCTGGACGCCAGCGTCGTCTACCTCGAGGGCGTCACCAGCGACCTGTACCTGGAGAAGGCCAACGACGTGCAGAGCTACACGGTGATGTACGAGCATCTGCGCGCCAAGGCGCTGAGTGCCGAGCAGTCCCGGGAGTTCATCCTCCAGGTGGCCGCCGAGTACGCGCACTGACCCCGCTCCGCCAGGGCTGACCCCCAACTCCGCCAGGAGCGAAGAGGGCGCTGGGGAGCACTGGGTGGCGCACGGCCGGGGGCCCGTGGGGCATCCCTGGGGCATCCCCTGGAGCACTCGGGCTTCACCCGAAGCCAGGCCGGGCACTTTACACCCATGCACCAGCCCGAGAAGAGACCGATGGAATATGCCATCCAGTCGGGTGAACGGCCCCTGCCGAAAGCCCCGTTGCGGCGTAGCGTCGATCACATCACATCCGCCGTCCCATACGGCGCTCGGGGGAAGTGCAGTACCCAACCACCAGCACAACCATCGGAGTGATCATGCAGAGTCGGCAGTACGCGCTCGCGCAATGGACCAAGTCCTCGTACTCGGCGGTGAACGGCGACTGCGTCGAGGTCAGGGCTCAAGGCGCCCGTACGGTCTCCGTTCGCGATTCGAAGGACCCGCAGGGGCCCGTACTCGACTTCTCCCCCCAGACCTGGACCGCCTTCGTCCAGGGCGTGACCCAGGGCTCGTTCGGCACCGCCTGACGGGTACCGCACACCACAACGATCGGCACAAGCACGCGCAAGGCCCTCTCGACTGGCCCGCCGTCCCGGCCGAGGGGGCTGCTTGCCGAGGTCGCTCCTCTCCACGCGGGTCGAGCCGCGCCCGGCCGGCTCCAGCGGAGCCCGTCTGCGTAACGGTTCAGCGGAGCCCGTCTGCGTAACGGGTCCCGCGAAGCCCGTCCACATAGCAGGTTCAGCGGAGCTCGTCCACGTAGCGGTCCGTTCCCGGGACGGTCGGGATGAACGGCGCGACCAGTTCCACGCGCCCCAGCCCCGAGGCGGCCACCTCCTCGTCCAGTCCCCCGCAGACCTCGGTGAAGCACTCCCGGGGGTCGGCTTCCAGGAACCAGAGCAGGGTCAGCCTGGTGTCCACTCCCTCCACCTCCTTGACGTAAGCCATCCGATCTCCGGGCAGCGGGGTCGGCCGGAACACCGTGACCATGGCCGCCAGCGTTCCCCTGAGCCGCTTCGGCAGATGTCTGGACCGCAACCACTCCAGCAACTCCTCTCGTTGTTCCGGACTTTCGGTGTCGATGACCTCGACGACCAGGCCGGCATATGGGTGGTCAAGCGCGTGGAAGTCCCGCGGGCCGGCCGCCCCGTCCCGGTAGACGGTCGCCTCGTGGTCCTGGAAGGCCGTGAAGACGTGTGTCCGCGCCTGGTGGACGCGGCCGTCCCGGTTGAGCCGCTTGTTGATGGACACGGTCCACCGCATGTGTTCGTCGTAGCGGCCCTCGGTGAGCCAGTAGACCGTGATGTAGCACCCCGCCGTCACGGGCCGGGCGACCGCGGACTCCTCCGGGTAGCGCAGCTGCTGGAGTTCGCGGGTGGCGACCCAGCGGCGGCCGGCGTAGATCCACGGCATGGCCATCGCACCGGCGATGAAGTGGTCATCCTCGTACCAGCGGTTGTACGCGTACTCGTGGCCCGGGTGGGGCTCGACCATGGTGATCAGCGCGTGCCCCGGCCGGACCCCGTATGCCCCGACGGATGCCAGTTCCGCGTAGACCGGGCTGCGCGTGTCGTCGTCAGTCATGGCAACAGGTGTAGCTGACGCTATATCAGATGTGGAGGGGTGCGGAGTCTGGCCTTCTCCGGCGGCCCGATCTACTCTGACGCGGCGTCAGTTATCTCCCGCCGCCCCCACCCCTTGTTCGACACCGGACCCGCACCGGAGGCGACCATGCTGCTGCGAGGCAAGACCGTCATCGTGTCCGGGGTCGGCGCGGGGCTCGGCCACCAGGTGGCCGCGGCGGTGGTACGGGACGGGGCGAACGCCGTGCTGGGGGCCCGCACGGAGGCGAACCTCGCCAAGGCGGCAGCCAAGATCGCCCCCTCCGGGGAGCGGACCGCCTGGCTTGCCACCGATATCGGAGACGAGGCGCAGTGCGCGGCGCTGGCCGCGCTGGCGGCCGAGCGGTTCGGCGGGGTGGACGCGGTGATCCATGTGGCGGCGATGGACGCCTACTTCGGCGGCCTGGAGGATGCCGACTTCGCCTCGTGGCAGAAGGTCCTGGACGTGAACCTGCTGGGGACCCTGCGGATGACACGGGCCTGCCTGGCGTCGATGAAGGCGCGCGGCGGCGGCTCGGTCGTCATCATCGGCACACAGTCCTCGGTGGCCGCGCCCACGCAGGTCCAGCAGGCGGCCTACGCGGCGTCGAAGGGGGCTCTCGTCTCCGCGATGTACTCCCTGGCACGGGAACTGGGGCCGCACCGGATCCGGGTCAACACCGTGCAGCCCGGCTGGATGTGGGGCCCGCCGGTGCAGGCGTACGTGCAGTTCACAGCGCACACCGAGGGCGTGGGCGAGGACGAGGTGCTGGGGAGGCTCACCGATCGCATGGCCCTGCCGGAGCTGGCGACGGACGGGGACGTGGCGGAGGCCGCGGCCTTCCTCGCCTCCGACCGAGCGCGCGCGATCACCGGCCAGTCGCTGCTCGTCAACGCGGGTGAGCTGATGCGCTGAGCTGGGGAGCCCGCCCTGCGGAACGGACTGATGGGCTGTCGTGTACTGCTCGTCGTTTCCCTTCATGCCATTGATACACCGCTCGACCGCACGGGGTTCCCGCATCCCGCCGAATCTTCCGAACTCCTCCTCTGCCGCCGCGTTTTCGGCCTTCCTGATGGCGAAGTGCCCGATCATCGTGTGTTCCCGATCACGCCGAGGACAACGCCCGGGGAGGTCAAGAACAAGCAAAGAGGTTCGGATATTGGATCGACGTTCACATCCCTGACCTGACTCACTCTTGACCGCCCACCCGAACAAGCGGTTCAATCCCCGCGTCCCCAACTCCCGTACGGGACACCGCCCGGCGACGTACTTGGCGAAGTGCGCTTCCCGTTCACAAGGCGGACCCCTGGAGGGGCACATGAACAGTCTCGACTGGGCCGTGCTCATCGGCTACTTCGGCGTCATGGTCGCGATCGGCCTCTGGTCGCACAAACGCGTCGACAACGTCAGCGACTTCTTCACCGCGGGCGGCAAGATGCCGTGGTGGCTGTCCGGCATCTCGCACCACATGTCCGGCTACAGCGCGGTGATGTTCACCGGCTACGCGGGCATCGCGTACACCTACGGCGTGACGTCCTTCGTCACCTGGTCCTTCCCGATCGCGCTGGGCATCGCCATCGGCTCCAAGCTGTTCGCGCCGCGCATCAACCGGCTGCGCTCGCGGTTGCACGTGGCCTCGCCGCTCGAATACCTGAAGAACCGCTACAACCTGCCGACCCAGCAGGCGCTCGCCTGGTCCGGCATGCTGCTGAAGATCGTGGACGTGGGCGCCAAATGGGCCGCCATCGCCACCCTGCTCTCCGTCTTCACCGGCATCTCCCTCAACCAGGGCATCCTCATCACGGGTGTGATCACCGGCATCTACTGCACCATCGGCGGCCTGTGGGCGGACGCGCTGACCGAACTCGGCCAGTTCGTGATCCAACTCCTCGCCGGCATCGCCATGTTCGTGGCGGTCGTCGCCAAGCTCGGCGACTTCGGCGGCTTCTTCGGCGTCTGGGACGAGCCGGCGTTGCAGGGTCACGCCAAACCGCTGGTGGGCCCGTACGGGACGGTGTTCCTGCTGGCGTTCCTGTTCATCAAGCTGTTCGAGTACAACGGCGGCATGCTCAACCAGGCCCAGCGCTACATGGCGACCGAGACCGGGCACGAGGCGGCGCGCTCGGCCCGGCTCTCGGCCGCCCTGTGGCTGGTCTGGCCGCTGGTGCTCTTCTTCCCCATGTGGATGTCGCCCCTGCTGGTGCAGGCGGAGAAGCCAGACGGCTCCGACTCCTATGCGCTGATGACCGAGCAGTTGCTGCCGCACGGGCTCCTGGGCCTGGTCATCGTCGGCTTCTTCTCGCACACGATGGCCATGTGCTCCTCGGACGCCAACGCGATCGCGGCCGTCTTCACCCGGGACGTGGCACCGGTGCTGTCCGCCAAGGCCCGACAGTGGACAGACCGCAGCGGGCTGATCGCCGCGCGCCTGGCGACCGTGGTCTTCCTCGCCCTGTCCATGGCGGTGGCCACCCAGGTCAACTCCCCCACCTTCAAGGACATCATCACGGTCGTCATCAAGTGGGTGGCCGGACTCATGGGCCCGATCGCGATCCCGATGATGCTCGGTCTGCTGCGCCAGTTCCGCCGTTCCGGCCCGACGGCCGCGCTCACCAGCTGGGGCTTCGGCCTGCTGGCATTCTGGCTGGTCAACTACCCGATCAACTGGAGCGTCGAGGGCGGGGTCCCGCTCCAGTACCAGGTCTCGATCCCGCTCGCGGTCTCCCTCGTCCTCTACGTCGTCGTCGGCTTCGTCAAGCCGGAGGACACCCCGGAGCGCGACGAGATCATCGCGAAGGTCGACTCCGACGGCGACGGCGGGACTTCGGGTGCCGCGGCCGCCGTTCCGGCGCCCGCCCAGCCGGGGGACAGGGTGGTCCCCGAGACGACGAAGGACTGATCCAGGCGTCCTGAGGTCCGGCCTCTCGGGAGGCCGGACCTCAGGGACCCGGATTCCCGTCAAGCGGCTTCACGCGCGCGGGTAAGCGGTGTCCACGGGCCGCCTGTTCGCGGGGTGCGGCAAGCGGCTTCACCCGCGCGGGTAGCGGGTCGGCCAGGCCGGGGAGGAGATACCCGGGCCGTGCAGGGCCGGGCCCTGGGTCATCTCCAGGGCGAAGTCGTCGGCCAGTTCCAGGATCGTCGCACGGCCCTCCAGTTCGGCCAGCCAGGTCGGCGGGAGGGCCGTTTCGCCGTGCAGGGTGCCGAGCAGGCTGCCGCAGATCGAGCCGGTGGAGTCGGAGTCACCGCTGTGGTTGACGGCCAGGAGCAGGCCGTGGCGCATGTCGTCGGCGACCAGGGCGCAGTAGACGGCGATTGCCAGGGCCTCCTCGGCCGTCCAGCCCGCACCGAGGGACTCGACCCGGGCCGCGGTCGGCAGGCCCTGGCGTACGGCGCCCAGGGCGCGCCGCAGCGCGTCCGAGGCCTCCTCGTGGCCGGGGCAGGTGGCGAGCTGGCGCAGGGCGCCCTGGACGGCGCCGTCCA
>NZ_LIQY01000375.1 GCF_001418495.1 Streptomyces pathocidini
GCGCATCCCCGTTCTCGCCTGACTTGAGGTCCTCGGCCAACGCCGCCGAGCTCGCTGCGACACCCGCGAAGGGCACGACCTTCAATAGGCCTTCCCCACCCGCCCGGGCCCCCTTTCCGATGCTCGACAACAGCTTCTCACTGGTGCTCAGATTCTCGACTGCCTGCAGGTCCCGGCCGAAGGACTGGGTCAGCTCCGCCGAGAACCGATCGAATTCATCCACCGTCAGATGGCTTTTCCCCAGCGCGGCGTCCAGGGTCTGGCTCGAATTGCGCAGCGGAATCAGAACCGCCTTCGGATTGGCCGCCAGGGCGTCAAGCGACGTCACATAATCCACATCCGCGCCGTGTCTGGCGATTCGCGAACGGTTCAACTCGACAACTTTTTGCGGATCCCCCTTCAAGTCCTCCTTGGTTACAGCACCTTCCCTCCCTTCCGAGGAGAATCCGCCATCCTGCCGCCCTGTACCACATGCATCGATGGAGCGCTTGGCCCTCGTACCCCCTGACTGGCACAGGTCGACAATCGATGTGTGGCTCGAATCCAGCTCGCTTTCCTCACTTTCGAGTAGTGCCTCCCAGTCCCGCTTTTCATCCTCCAGTCGGCCGATCGCTCTGCTGCCCTCGGCCTGCCGCTCCCATATTTGCCCTCCCTTTCCATCCGGAAAGGAAACCGGACTTGTCTCTACTTTCACCTTCTCCGATGCACCCTCAGCAACGGACCACGGCACGATAATTTCATGACGTCCCGCACCGTCAGGCATTCTGAGGACGTAATTATTCTTCCCCAGAAAATCCAGAAGAGGTTCATCGGCGGGAATTTTGAACTTTTCTCGGAGGTTTCGCGCGACAACATCCGAATCGCTTTCTTCCGTTTCTATGACCTGTACGCCGGATATGTCCACCTTGACCACCTGGCCAATGCTGGCTTTACTTCCAGGGGCCGTGACATCTTCAGGGAATCGACTGACGTACTCGAAGGCCTGACTTTTCCGCTCTGCGACATAGAAGGCTTTCCAGTCAGCGTTATCATTACCGGCAAGTCCCTCGGTCGACCGCTTCAGCCCGCCGCCCAGGATCTTCTGCCCGTCTCCGTACTTGGCGCCGTGATAACCGACAATCTTCACGTTGGAGCGCACACGGTAGCCATCATTCTGGGTTCCAGCTGCCATCGCCGGCAAGCCGTTCGCCTGCCCGCCGCTCCCGCCCTCGGACTGGCTCGGGAAAGCGTACGCCGCTTCGATGCCGGTGACGGAGAGAACCACAGCTGATGCCATGGCCGTTGTCATAACTCGGTGTTTGCTGAGGCGCGGCTTCCTGTGCTTCATCGTTCAGCTCCAGTTTCGCAGGTTCGCTGGGGCCAACCACTGGCCCCATGGCCACTTCGATCCTGACGAGGGCGCGGGCGCACTGAGAGAGGCAAAGGAAAGCGGCTGCGGGAGAAGTTGACACTCCATCAAACTAACGTAGCGTCAGATGACTTGCCGTCAGATGGTGGTAAAGATGCTCGGGCGCAGCAGATCGGGGCACCCGTGGCGATCGCGCCACGGGTGCCCCGATGTCGAGGGTCTGGTTACTCTCCGGCTCCCTGCTCCGAGTCAGTCGCAGGGACGGATTCCTGTACGGCCGTACGGTCAGTCACGTGCTCGGATTCGTCGGGGGCGGCCTGGTCGCGCCCGCATCAGTAGTCCGGCCGCGAAACCGACGGGGCCGGTTCCTGCTCGGCAGGCGAAGACGATCGAATCTCGTTCTGCGACTCTTCCGTCGAAACGCCGTCAGTCACCGGCGCGACTGTGTCGGAGTGCTCTCCTTCAAGCCCGTCCGCCACTGGCTCCTGGGCGGCTTCTGGCAGTTCCTCTGAGGACTTGGCGGAATCCACTGTCCCGTTCTGCTGTTCCCGCTCGGCCATCAGCTGGTCGTACACCGGCGTATCGGTCACCGGCTTGTCTTGCATCGGGGCACCGGCCGCCGGCTTGTCTTCCACCGGAACATCGGCCACCGGCTTGTCTTCCACCGGCGCACCAGTCACCGGCTGATCCTGCGCCGAGGTATCGACCGACGGCTGATCCTCCACCGGGGCACCGGCCGCCGGCTCTTCCACCGGGACATCAGTCACCGGCTTGTCTTCCACCAGGACGTCAGCTGACGGCTTGTCTTCCACCGGAGCATCCCCCAGCCCAAGCCCGGTGTTCTGCTCCTCTTCCTGCTGAGCCGCAGCTTCCGGCGGCGCGTCCGGCTTGTCCGACTGCGGCGTCCCGTTCGGCTCGGACGCTGACAGGCCATCTGCCTCGGCATGAACGCCGCGGGTCTTCTCGATTTCCTGATCGAAGGTCTTGGCATCCGGAATCGAGGGCAACTGATCGGAGTCACGGAGGCGTTGGACGAGCTTGTCCAGATACTCCCGCCGGTCTTCGCGGGATTGGCTCGGGCCGCGAAGGGTGGCCTGCCAGGACTCGTCCTTCCATTGGTCGATATCAATCCGCTGCTTGATGAAGTCCTCGTTGTACTGCTTCGCCCGCTCCACCAGTATGTTGCGGAGCTCCGTGTCATACTGCTTGCGTACCTTTGGGGCAAGTTCCTTCAGTTGTTCGGTCACCTCTCGTTCGGCCGAGAACCTGAGCAGTCGCTTTGCCAGGGGGGAACGGTCACTGCGCTCGATCTTCGCGATTCGCTCGGCAGAGTTGTGCAGGATCAGCGCCTTCTCGGCCTCCAGTTGCTGACGCTCCGTCTCGGTTGCGGACTTCACCAGCTGCGGAAAGCCGTTGGCGCGGAAGTTCTCGAGCTCCTTGGCCCATCCCTCGTCGCGGGCCTTCTTGAACGCATCCAGCGAAGGGATCTGGGCTTCCTGCCACTCGGCGTTGAAGTAGCGGGCTCCGTGGGTCGCAAGCCCAGCCGGCCACAGCGGGGTCTGCAGCAGTGCGTCACCCGCCAGGCACTCGGTCAGGTCATCAGCGTTGAACCGCCCGTGATCGGCGTCGGACCCGGCCTGCGTACCGCACCCCGCGAAGGGAACTATGGACGTGATGGCCGCGGCCTTGTCCAGGGTCGTGGTGTCATTAGCGAAGGAGTCGTACACGCCCTTCGCCCAGAGCGTGGCACCAGCGGCCCCCAGCGCCTTGCCCCCAACGCTGCCGGCTGATTTCAGTGTTCCCCGGATCTTGGCCTTCACCTCCGGCGAAAGCCGGTTGTACTGCTGGATCCGAGCATGGATGTCAGACGGCGAAAGGGCGGAGATCTTCTGACCGTCGCGTACGGTTGTGCTCAATGCATGCCTGGCCGCGAGATCGCCGAAGATCTCCTCAACCTGCTTTCCCGCAGCTCGCTCGGCCTCCTCTTCCAGACTGCTACCTCCCAGCGGCCTGATCTCGTCATGCTCAACACCAATGCTCTCGGGACTTGCTTCCCGGAACTCCGTTGTTTCCGCTTCGGATGGGTTGGCACACACCAGGGAGCCATGGGAACAACCAGACGGCGGGGTGATCTCCGCGATATCGCCTGCTCGTTCCGCGTCCTCGATCGTCTTGTAGTCCGCCGGAAGCCGTGAGAGATCGACGTTGGATGCCACCTTGTAGTTCCGGTAGATCCACTTGTCCGCCGCAGAGGCGCCCTCGGGGCCTCTGTACTGCGGCCTGGGGGCACGACCGGAGTCCCTCAAGTACTGGGATTCCCCGAGGCCGAGTATGCTCTCTCTGGCCTCGAGCACCGATTGCAAATCCGGCTCCTGGGCGACCCGTTCACGGAGTTTCACGCGCGCGTCCCGCTCCGCGGGACCCAGCGCCAGGGTGATGGTTTTTCCGCCGACCTTGCGAGTGACCCGTTCACTCACTCCCTCTGTCTCGGCGGCGATCTTCCGGGCTTCCGGATCGGAGTGCGTAAACAACTCCTCGTAGGGAACGGCGTATGTTTTTCCGGACTTGCCCCGCAGCTTGTCCATGAGGCCGTTGCCCGTCGTGTACCTCAACCCCTCCTCGCCATAGCTGGTTCCGGAGTTGTGATGCGCGGAATGGGTGAGTTCATGGCCGAGAGCATCGGCGGGCCAGAGGTGGAACTCCTCCCCCTTCTCTCCGGTACGGATGTTCGTCACGCTACGGGCGTCGTACTGGACGAGGGACGGGCTGCCCGTGATGCGATCCTGTGCTGCAGCGGGGTAAAGGGCTCCGGCCTTGGGCCTGCCGAATTCCACCGTCTCGCGCACGCCTCCCTTCACCACCTCGACTTTCTCTTGACGGGTCGGCCCGATAACAACACCGTCCTCTAGAGTCTCCGCCCCATCGGCTGTCTTCAGGCGGACTTCGGAACCGTCCTGTCTCTTCACGAACCTGTTCTTGCCGAAGAAATCTATGAGAGCCCCGGAGCTGCCATTGGACTTCAGATAGGCTATGTTCTGTTCAGTATCCTTGATGAACTTCAGGAGTTCGGTATCGGGTACGGGGTCCGGTGTGCGGTTGACCAGGTCAAAGGCGCCGCGTTCGGCAACGTTGTAGACACCCGCCACACGAATTCCGGGGTGGACCTCATAAGTCCAGACGGACTCGTACACCCCTTTCTTTCCGGAGGAGCCGACAACTGGCAGCGCTACCTTCTTCGGATTGAGCCGCTGAAGCTCGGGAGACAGGTTCGGCTGCTCACGGAGGATGGCCAGTCGCTCATCCAACCGCCGCTCAAACGTCTCCTTGCCCCTGACGATTTCGTCTCTGCCCAGCTGCTGGACCACATCCGGGTTGCCCAGTGCCGCCTCAAGCTTCTGGAGATTCCCCCTCAGCTCCTGGGCGACGGCGTCCCTGCCGAAAGGCACCTGGGATGTCTGGCCCTCGTTACCGCCGACCGCAGCCCAGGCGGAGGGGGTGCTTGCGAAAATACCTGCCGCCGCCGCAACGGTCACCCCGATTCTGACGCTCCTCGGGCTGGTGACTGCACTATTGCGCGGTTTCCGATGCTTCGACATTTCCGTCCAGAGGTAGTGGGGCGGTACGACGGAACCGGCCACCGTGCAAGCAGCTCGCACAGAATCAGGATTCTCCACCAGCCGCCCATCGACTTCGGCATGAGATTCCTCATTCACCCAGGCCAATCCCGTATTGAATCTTGACAAGACCCTAATGGATCGCATTTGGCAATCGACGGCAACCAAAGACTATAAGGGGCTCAACCTTTTTCCATGCCGCAAGAATCCCTGCAATGCGACAAGAGGCATGTCAATGCCGACACCCGCAACTCGCTCAGATATGCACAAACCATTACCGGGCGTTCATGGAGCGAGACGACCCGCGACAGGAAATCCGGTGTCCGAGGAAAAGACAGGACGGCCATGGCGAATGCCATGGCCGTCCCGGTACCGGAGTCGTCTTCTACGACAGGCTTCCATCGAGATCGGTCACAACCTCGGGAGCGGACTCCTGGGGTTGTTCGGTTTCAGCCACCCCGTCCTGGCCGGGGAATCCATGGTCCGGCCCACTTGCCTCGGCGAGCGCTCCCGCATGGGTCGCCCCGTCCGTCTCGGTCGGCGTGGCGAGCTCAACGGCTCCGTCCGTCAACAGGGGTGAGGGTGACTCAGTGGATAGGGACGTCTCCATCGCCTCCCCCGGCCAAGGCGCGCCGCTCGCCCCTTGCTGTACCTGAGAGCCATCGCCAGACCAGGTCTCGGCTGTTTCCGGCTCCGCCACGGATTCCCGCGGCACCGATCGCTCTCCTCCGGACTCCTCCACGCCCGACTGCTGCGCCACGGACTCCTCGCCGCCTGGCTCGTCCGGTCGCAGCTCCTCGCTCCCCGGCCCGTCCGGTCGCAGCTCCTCGCTCCCCGGCCCGTCCGGTCGCAGCTCCTCGACCCCTGACTCGTCCGGACGCGGCTCGTCCACTTCCGGACGACCTGATGCGGTGCGCTCCGACCCTGGCTGCTCGGCTTCCGCTCGATCCGCCTCGGACTTCTCCGCCCCCAGGAATTGGGGAGCTTCCGACACCTCGGCCTCCGAACCGGTGGCCCCTGCTGCCGTCCAGCCCGCGATTCCGGCAGCGGCCCCGGGCGCACTCTGCGTCGAGGGGTCGCAGCACTCACCAGGGCTGCCTGTCCTGCTGTACCCATCGTCAAGACCCGCCGACCAGCCCAACTCGGCTTCCCCGACCTTCGGTTGCCAGCCCTGTTGCGCCTGCGGGGGCGACTGCGGAGTGCGCACGGCCGGCCCGCTCGCGGAGGTGCTCTGCCGCTGCATGGCCGCCTCCGTCAGGGCGGGGCCGGAGGCGGGCTCGCGCTCCGGTGACGCGCTGTCGAATGACCGCGCTTCCGGTGGTGCGGCTTCACTTTGCCTCGGGAGGTTTTTCGATTCCGTGGAGTGGTCTGCCACGCCCAGGGACGACCGCTCCTGGACCCTTGGACGGGCCTCGGTGAACGTGGCCGGGCCGACGGCCTCGCTCTCGGCCTTGTTCGCAGTCTCGGTCTCGGTCCTGGTCTCGGTGACAGACGATGAGGCCTGCGACGGCGCCTCCAGGACGGAAAGCGGCGGCTGCTCGTACGGGACGGTCGTGTCGTACGGGGTGTTTGATGATGCCCCCGCCCCATCGACGGCAGGTGGCGCGAAACCGCCCTCGGTCCGGCCGGCTCCTCGTTCCCGAGCGTCCGCTCCCGGCTCTACCAGTGGCAGTCGCCCCGCATCGGGCGCATCGCTTCCGGATCGCTGACTCTTAGGGTCCTGACTGATGGGGCCCGGATTTGGCTCGACAGACTGACCGGCCATGGACGGGATGGCATCGGCAACCTTCCCGCCTCCGTTGTCGATCTCGGGTATGGCGTTGTATTTCTTCTTGGGTTGCGCCTGATGGGAAGGTGCTCCCTTTTCTCTGCCATCAGGGGTCCAAGCCGAGGCTGCTATCGCGAGAATCCCCGTGGCTGCGGCCGCGGCAACCCCCACTTTCACCCCTCTCGAGGAATCCCTGGCAGCATTGCGCGGTTTTCGATGCTTTGGCATTTTTCCCCTGGAAAATACTTGACAAAAACCTGGTCCACTGGCGCCCATTGAGCTCTGTTGCCGCCTGCATCGCCGGAACCGCGGCACGCCGCGACCCGGTCCGAACCGGATCTGGGCATGACGCATCATCACGTAGCCTAAATTCAGCCCCTTCGCCCCCACAGCGGAATAAAGTCTAGATTGCATCAACCTTTTCTCAGTTCCAGGACCGGAGACGCCAAGGGGCGCCCCGTCGAGCGGGGCGCCCCTTGAGGTCATATGTCGGGTGGGGGGATTTCTTTCCATATCTCTTTCGCCGCGGAGCCCTGGCGGATCGTGCTGGGGAGGGTCATCGCGCCTCCCTCATCCGGCGGCGCAGGGCCACCGCCCCGCCGCCGAGTGCGAGGGCGACGAGCGCGGCGCCGCCACCGAGTTCGACGGTGTTCATCCCCGCGAAGGCCCCGCCCTCGCCGGTGTGCGAGCCCTTGGTGGCGCCGACTTTCAGCCAGTCGACGAGCCGCTTGCCGTCACCGCACCGGATGGTGACCTCGTACTTGCCCCGGGCGTGCCAGAACACCTTGGCGCCGCCTGCCAGTTCGCCGCCGCCGGGCCTGCCCGGCTTCAGCCGGACCGTGCCGAACGCGCCGGAGTGCGCCGTAGCTCCCCGGCCCGGCTCGCAGCGCCCGCTGTCGCTGAGCCACACGGTCTGTCCCGGCCGGGCCCACGGCGGGTTGACTCCGCCGGACGGTCCAGCCGCGGCGGTCGCGGCGGC
>NZ_LIQY01000376.1 GCF_001418495.1 Streptomyces pathocidini
GAAGAGGGGGGTGGGCAGAAGGGGGGGCGGTCAGTGGTCCTGCGCCCGGCGGTCGGTGATCGGGTCCATGTCGATACGGGAGAGGAACCCCGTGAGCCCCTGGCTGTCGGTGATGCCCTGCGGGCCCGCCTCGACCAGCCGCTCCAGCACGCCCGCGGCCCGCCGGCCGCTGACGCCGAGCGCGAGCGCCGGTTCGGACTCCAGCGGCGCCCGCACGTCCACGAGCCGCACCACGATGTCGTCGCGCTCGAAGACCGTGGACGCCACGACCGGGTTGGCCGGGTCCTCGGCCGCCAACTCGTCCTGCCGGGCGAGCAGTTGGGCCACCGCCATGCCGCAGCCGGGCTTGGCCGGGTAGAGCAGCGCGTGGCGCCGCAGGTCGGGCGGCTCCTCGCCGCTCGCCGCGACGTGGTGCACGGCCGGGAGCGCGGCCCGGGTGAAGAACACCCGCGCCGAGTTCGGGTCGCTGAGGTCCCGGTCCTGCTCCAGGAACGGGTTGATGGCCTCCTCGACCTCCTGGACCTCCGGCTGCCGGGCCACGTGGCGCAGCGCGGCGACCAGGTCGCCCTGCACCTCGACGGCGCGCACGACCCGGTTGCCGAGCATGAACAGGGAGGTGCGGCGCAGCCGGGTCGTGTCGTCGACCCGGGAGCGCGGGGAGGTGTACCCGGCGAGGATCTCGGCGACCTTGCGCTCGCTGCCCGGCTTTACGGTGAAGGTGAGCGCATGTCGGACGACTCCGTCCCCTATACGCGGGGAGACCTGGAGGCGGCTCTTGCCGGACTCCGGCTTGTGCTTGGGCATTTCGGGGGTCTCGCGCAGCACGCTGAACCGCAGCGAGCGGGTGTCCCGTACGCAGTGGTGCAGCGGCTGCACCATGTCCACGTGCTCCTCGCTGTTGACCCAGGCCAAGAACGGCAGCGCGCTCTCCCACTCGCTGGTGATCAGCCACTGGGAGGGGTTCTCGATGGACTGGCAGAGCTGGTCGCTGATGTGCCCCGGAACATCGGCGACCTGGTTGCGGAGCCGCTCGTAGGCCTCCAGGAACCGCTGCTGGGCGCCGTCCTGGAGATCGAGCAGGAGCACCACCCTCAGCCGGGAACCGTCGAAGGCTGACTGCGACACCCTTTCGGATATCTTTTCCGAGGGTTTTTCCGACAGCGTCGTCATCTTTCACATCTCCTTCGAGACAGAATTCCGGACTGCGTAAGCGGCGTTTCGCGACAGTCGAACGAAGAAGCGGTCGCGCCGCGTTTTCCGACGTCACGCCGTGTTCATCGGGGCGGTTCGCCTCCGGTGCCCGGTCTGGATCGATCGTGTGCCCGCACCACCGACCGCGCGAGATGTGTGATCCATACGAGTGAAAGGCCGCTTCGGCGTGTCCTCAGGCGCCCCCGTCCATGGAATCCCCATCTCTGTACGGGTCTGTCCAGAGGCCTGTGTTCGGGGCTCGATCAAGGGGGCTGACCCGGACGAAGGGGGGCTTGAGACTGGGAGCACTTGATGAATGCGAAGATCGACGACCGCGTGCCGGTCCTCATCGTGGGCGGCTCCCTCGTGGGCCTCTCCGCGTCACTCTTCCTCGGCCGGCTCGGCGTGGAGCACCTGCTCGTGGAGAAGCACGCGAGCACCTCGCACCACCCCCGGGGCCGCGGGAACAACGTCCGCACGATGGAGCTGTTCCGCACCGCGGGCGTGGAACAGGCGATCCGCGAGGCCGCGTCCGTCCTGGCCGGGAACCACGGCATCCTCCAGGCGCACACCCTCACCGGCGGGGAGCAGGAGTGGCTGTTCAAGGAGATCGACCCAGGTGGCGGGCTGGCCCGGTTCAGCCCCGCCGGCTGGTGCCTGTGCAGCCAGAACGACCTGGAGCCCGTACTGCTGCGCCACGCCCGCGAGTTGGGCGGCGAGCTGCGCTACTCCACCGAGCTCCGCTCCTTCGAGCAGGACGCGGAGGGCGTGACGGCGGTCATCAGGAGCCGGGAGACCGGCGAGGAGCGCACCGTACGGGCCGACTACCTCATCGCCGCCGACGGGCCGCGCAGCCCGGTCCGCGAGCGGCTCGGCATCGGGCACGCCGGACCCGGAGACCTGTTCCACAACGTGAGCATGACCTTCCGCGCCCCGGCGCTCGCCGACGCGGTGGGCGACCGCCGCTTCATCGTCTGCTACCTCACCAACCCGGAGGCGGACGGCGCGCTGCTGCCCGTGGACAACCGCGAGAAGTGGGTCTTCCACGCCCCCTGGCACCCCGAACAGGGCGAAACCCTGGAGGACTTCACCGACGAGCGGTGTGTCGAACACATCCGCAAGGCGACCGGCGTACCGGACATGGAGGTGGAGATCACCGGCAAGGCACCCTGGCACGCCGCGGAGCGGGTGGCCGAGCGGTACGGCTCCGGGCGGGTCTTCCTGGCCGGCGACTCCGCCCACGAGATGTCGCCCACCGGCGCGTTCGGCTCCAACACCGGCATCCAGGACGCCCACAACCTCGCCTGGAAACTGGCCGCCGTGCTCGGCGGCTGGGCGGGGCCCGAGCTGCTGGAGAGCTACGAGGCCGAGCGGCAGCCGGTCGCGCAGGCGACCAGCGCGCGTGCCTCGACCCGCTCCGCCGAGCACAGCCACCCCGGATACCAGGTGGCGCCCGTCTCGGGCGGCGGGCCCAAGAGCGGGCTGCTCCCCGTCGTCCTGGGCTACCGCTACCCGCGCGGCGCGGTCTTCGGCGCCGACGCCGAACTCCCGCCCGTATCAGAGAAGTTGAGCCTCAGGGGCGAGCCGGGGACCCGGGCTCCGCACATGTGGCTGACCCGGCTCGGCGCCCGGCTGTCCACCCTCGACCTCTACGAGCGGTCCTTCGTCCTCCTCAGCGGCGCCGCGGACGCGGCGGGCGGCGACGGCGGTACGGGCCGCGGCCCCGGGTGGCACGCGGTGGCGCCCGCCGTGGCCGAGAAGCTGTCGGTGCCGCTGGAGTCGTACACCGTCGGGCACGGCCCCGACGCCGACCTGGTGCCCGAGAAGGGCGACGAGGACTGGGCCGAGGTCCACGGCACGACGCCCGACGGGGCGGTCCTCGTCCGCCCCGACGGGTTCGTGGCCTGGCGGGCCGCGGGCCCGGTGCAGGACCCGGAGCGCAACCTCCGGGAGGTGCTGGACGCCGTACTGCGCCGCACGGGGTGACGTGCGGCGCGTTACGGTCGCGGGTGCGGCTGCGGGGGCTCAGTAGCCGTAGTCGTACCTGCCGCCGGAACCGCTTCCACCGTCACTCTTGCCGTTGCTTCCGCCGTCGCTCGACGAGCCGCTCCCGGACGTACCGCCGTCCCCGGGAGCGGCTCCGTCGTCCGCCCCCGCTTCCGGGGCCTGCTCCGCCTTGGCCGCGGGGACGGTCCTGCCCCGGTCGTTCTCGGCGTCCTTCTTGATGGCGAACCACGAGCCGCCCACGCCCTGGCCGTTGGTCTGGCCCGGTGCCGTGTCGCCCTTGAACGTGTACGCGGGCCAGCAGTTGACCGCCTCCTGCTGGGTGCCGTCCGGGGTGGTGAAGGTGAACAGCAGATCCGGGTCGACGCCCGCGGCCTTGGCGTCCGCCGCCGAGACGGGCGGTGCGGGCGTCCACTTCTCCAGGCACTTCTCGTCGCAGGCCGTCTTCATGGGCCAGGGGGTGTCCTTGGTGAAGAGGTAGAGCGTCCTGCCGTTCCTGTCGGTCAGGACCTCGCCCAGCTCGGGGCTCTTGAACACGCCGAGCGCCGGGCGCGGCGCCCCGGCCTTCTTGCCGTCGGGGGCCGAGGCGAACCATGTCCCGCCCACGTTCTGCCCCTTGGTGTCGCCCGGCTCGGTGTCCTTCGCGAAGCGGTAGAGCGGCCAGCCGCCCAGGGTGAGCTGCTGGGAGCCGTCGGAGCGGCTGACCGAGCCCAGCAGCTCGGGGTTGAGGTCGGCGGACGCGCTCGCGTCGCCGGCCGCGACCGGCGGCCAGGCGGCGGCGCACTCGCCCTCGCAGGTGGACGCGGGCGGGTCGGCCGTGTCCTTGTCGAAGCGGTAGAGGGTCATGCCCGCGCTGTCCGTGACCAGCGGCCCCAGCTCGCCGTCGCTGCGCACGGCCAGCTGCCCCGCTTTGCCGGGCTTCGGGGCCTCTCCCTCCCCTCCGGCCCCGTCCTTCGCCGACCCGGAGCCGGCCGCCGGCTGGACGAGCTCGGTGCCGTCCGCCTTCGAGCCCTCCGTACCGCAGGCCGTGACCAGCAGCATCGCTGCGGCCCCGCAGGCCGTCGCCACGTGTCGCCAGTTCTTGCGCATGTCCGATACCTCGCGTCCTCGCGTGTGCTCCCACCGGATGTGCCGTGCCTGCAGGCGGCTTCGGGGAGGAGTACGCAGGCGTGGCGCGATCTGTTCAGCGAAGAAAGTGGTTTCTTCCGCAGGCGTCGCATGCCGGGGCGGCGACTGCGAGCGGGGCGCTGCGCGAGGTTCGGCCGATCTGGGGGCGGGTGTGAATCCCTTGCCGCAAGCCGGGGCGTTGAAGGGGTTGACCGGTTCACGCCAAGTGGTAAGGTCCAGACCAATTGGCCGCGGATCGACGGGCGTTCGGCGCCGCGAGTAGAGGTGCCGGTGCGTCCCCCCACCCTGGACGGCGGCCTTCGAAGGAGTCGAGATGGACAAGAAGAGGAAGCTCGCCGTCGCCATCGGCGCGGGCATAGCCCCACTCCTCGTCGCCACCCTGCCGACAGTCCCCGCGAACGCCCACGGCTATATCTCGTCGCCGCCGAGCCGCCAGGCCCAGTGCGCGGCCGGTACGGTCTCCTGCGGCGACATCAAGTACGAACCGCAGAGCGTGGAGGGGCCCAAGGGCCTGACCTCGTGCAGCGCCGGCCTCTCGCGGTTCGCCGAGCTCGACGACGACAGCAAGGGCTGGACGGTGGCACCCGTCGGCAACTCCCAGGCCTTCAGCTGGACGCTGACCGCCCGGCACTCCACCAGCACCTGGCAGTACTTCGCCGGCGGGCAGAAGATTGCCGAGTTCGACGACGGCGGGGCCCAGCCCGGCCAGACCGTGACCCACCAGGTCGACTTCGGCGGCCTGTCCGGCAGGCAGAAGATCCTCGCCGTCTGGAACATCGCCGACACCGCCAACGCGTTCTACGCCTGCGTGGACGTGAACATCGGCTGACGGGCGGTCGGATCCGGAACGAACGAGGGGCGGGACAGCCGAACACGGCTGTCCCGCCCCTCCGTTCCTTTATCACACGCCCTCATGGACAGCCCTGACCCGGGGGGCGCGGGGCGCTAGCCAGGGCATCACCTAAGGTGACTGCCGGAGTCGTGCCCCCACCGACTCCGGCCAGGCGCCCCACCGTTCGCACCCCATGCGACCGCGCCCTGCCGGAGTGCGACGGCCCCAGCTTCCCTCCACCAGAAAGACAGAAGGGCTGAAAACCATGGGCCTCGGCCTGCTCCAGCGACTGCGATCGATCGGCCGGGACGACGGACTGGGGCTGTCGTCGACCTCGGTTCCCCAGGGGGCCGGCGTGGTCAGCTGCGAGGTGGTGGACCCGCTCGGTGATCCGCTGGCGAACGCCGACATCACCGTGAAGTCCACCCGCACCGGCGGCCAGGTGATGAAGGCCTCCACCGACCCGTACGGTCTGTTCATCGCCACCCTCCCGCCCGGCCAGTACGCCGTGCTGGTCTCCGTGGAGAGCCTCCTGCCCGAGCACCGCACGGTCGAGGTCGAGGCCGGGCGGCGCACCGCGCTCGGCCGCCTGCAGCTCGAACCCTCCCCGCAGGCCGCGCTGCCGATGCCCGGCACCTGGCTGTTCGACCCGCCGCACACCGCGATCCGGTTCATCGCCAAGCACGTCGGCATGGCCAACGTGCACGGCCGCTTCGAGCGGTTCGACGGCGGGATCCGCGTCGCCGAGCGGATGGAGGACTCGTACGTCGAGGTCACCATCGACGCCTCCAGCATCACCACGGGCAACAACACCCGTGACAACCACCTGCGTTCGGCCGACTTCCTCGACGTCGAGAACTACCCGTACATCCACTTCGCCAGCAGCCGCTTCATCCACCGCGCGGGCGCCAAGTGGACCGTGCAGGGCACGCTGTCGATGCACGGCGTCAGCCGCTCGGTGAGCCTGGACACCAACTACCTGGGCGCGCTCAACGGCGGTTACGGGGAGGAGCTGCGCTGCGCGGCCCTCGCCACCACCGAGCTGCACCGCGAGGAATACACGCTGAACTGGCGGACCATGCTGGCGCGCGGCATCGCCGTCGTCGGCCCGACGGTCAAGCTGGAACTGGACATCCAGGCCATGTTCCAGGACCCAGACACCCCGACCCCGCCGCGGTAGCGGCCGCGGTCGGGCGGTGGGCCGGTCACCGGTCCGCTGTCCGCACCGCTCGGGGTGAGGCACCCAGTTCGCGGCGGCAGGTCTTGTTGAACGCCTGGAGGTCGCCGATGCCGACCGACGCCGCCACCGCGGGAATCGACATGGTCGACTCCCGCAGCAGGTGCCGCGCCCGCTCCATGCGGCGCCGCCGGATGTGGGCCACCACCGTGCTGCCCGTCTCGGCCCGGAACAGCCGGGTCAGGTGGTTGTGCGAGACCCCCGCCGCCCGCGCCACCTCGGGCACCGTCAGCGCACTCGCCAGATGCGACTCGATGTACGCGATGGCGGTGGCCACCGCGTTCTGCCGCTGCCCCGCCGCCACCCGCTCGGCCAGCTGCGCCACCCGCCACAGCACCGCCCACACCTCCGCCGAGGACCTGGCCGGGGTGTGCGGGGCGGCCGCGATGGCCTGGAGCATCAGCCCCGAGAGCACCGGGGTGTCGGCCCCGGCGTCCTGCACCACCGGCACGCTCCGGGCCGGTCCGCGCCCGCCGAGCCGAAGATGCGCGTACAGGTGCTCCGACGGCCCCCGGTAGACGTACTGCACCTTCGCGCCGGGCGGGATGAGGCTCACACAGCCGGGGCGCAGGGCGTGCACCACGCCGTCGACCGTCAGCTCGGCCTCGTAGCCGTACAGGTGCAGCTGCCACAGGTCCGGCAGCAGGAAGCGCTCGCGGAGAGCGGCCGTACCGTGCACGCTCGCCCCGGAGTTGACCACCCGCGGCGGCTCGTCCAGCCGCACCGGCACCCGCTGCGCGGACTCACCCACGCCGCTCACCCACGCTGGCCACCCATGGTGAAAAACTACCAGCAGTGGTGAACAGAGCCCACGCGCAAGGGCCATGGGCCGACCTAACTTTGAGGGGTGACGACCACTGACACACAGCTACTGACCTCAGTCGAGATGGCGCGGTTCGTCGCGCACGGCTCGCTGCGCCTGGACGCGGTCGTGCCCGAGGCGATGAACGAGGAGGCGCTGAAGGTGCTGGCCGACGGCGTCTGCGGGGTCCCGTACGGGACCCCGGTCGCCGAGGCCTTCCCCGAGGGCTCCTTCTCCCGCCGCCTGGTTGAACTGGACCGCGTGGCGGGCGCGTTGCGCAGCCTCGTCGGCCCCGACCCCCTCATCGACCACCACCACGTCCACATCCGGGAGCCCGAAGGCGGCACGGCGCAGCCGCTGCACGGCGACGCGATCATCGACGTCCGGCCCGACGCGTTCGACGTGCAGCTCATGTACTACCCGCAGGAGGTGACGCTCGAGATGGGCGGCACCCTCAGCGTGCCGGGCAGCCATCTGCGCCGCACGAACGAGACCGACACCGGCCGCTACCAGAACCTGCGCGGCCAGACCCGGCTGGTCTGCCCGGCGGGGACCGTGGTCATCGTGCACCACGGCATCTGGCACGGCGGCCGCCGCAACGACAGCGCGGTCAAGCGCTACATGTACAAGATCCGGTTCAACCCCACGGTCCGGCAGGTGCGGCTGTGGAACACCGGCGACCTCGCGGACCCGGCGGTCGCCGAGGAGCTGCGGACCCGCTTCCCCTGGTACGAGAACGCGGCCGGGCGCCTGGAGTACCACAACCGCGTACGGCTGTGGCGGGCGCTGACCGGGGACGACAGCTTCGACCTCGACCACTGGGTCACCCGCGTGACCAACCGACCGAACCGCGTATCCCGGAGCCACGCATGAAGCGACAGCAGGTCCTGGTCCTCTACCTGGCCCACTCGGGCCTCGACGCCGCCGTCCTCGGCTGGGCCTCCTACGACGGCACCGGGCTGACGAACCCCACGACGGGCGACAGCGACGAGCCGCCGTACGACTCCGGGGTCGCCGCCCTCCGCGACGGCTGGCGCCTGATCCAGGCCTCCCAGCTGATCCCGCCGGGGAAGGGGGAGGAGTACGACGTCTCGTTCCTGAAGCACGAGTTCTGGTTCGAGAAGCTGGTGGATGTGGGCTGACGGGCGGATGTGAACTGACGGGGAGCGTGAGCTGACCGGGGCGGTGAGCTGCCCGGGACGGTGACCTTCCCGGGCAGGGTGAGCTGATGCGGAGGCCCGGCGCGGGCCCGGTTCCACGGGGGTGGACCGGGGCCCGGTTCGGGCCGCTGCCCTTGGGGCCCTCGGGCTGCTCCGGGGTTATCCACAGGCCGCACGGGCGTCGCCGTGATCCTCCTAGGATGGGCGGATGACAGCGACGACGGACCTGGACCACACCTCCGGAGCGGGCGGCGACGCCGGCGGCGGCCCCGCCCTCGGCGTGCTGCGGCGCGTCTTCGGATACGACGCGTTCCGCGGCGCCCAGCAGGAGATCATCGAGCATGTGATCGCCGGGGGCGACGCCCTGGTGCTCATGCCGACCGGCGGCGGAAAGTCGCTGTGCTACCAGATCCCCGCGCTCGTACGCGGCGGTGTCGGCGTCGTGGTCTCGCCGCTCATCGCGCTCATGCAGGACCAGGTCGACGCGTTGAGGGCGCTCGGCGTGCGCGCCGGGTTCCTCAACTCGACGCAGGACTCCGAGGAACGGCGGCTGGTGGAGGCCGAGTTCCTCGCCGGCGAGCTGGACCTGCTCTACCTCGCGCCCGAGCGGCTGCGGGTCGAGGCCACGCTGCGGCTGCTCGACCGCGGCACGATCTCGCTGTTCGCGATCGACGAGGCACACTGCGTGGCCCAGTGGGGCCACGACTTCCGGCCCGACTACCTCACGCTGTCCCAGCTGCACGAGCGGTGGCCCGACGTGCCCCGCATCGCGCTGACCGCGACCGCCACCGAGGCCACCCACACCGAGATCGCGGGCCGCCTCAACCTCAAGGACGCCCGGCACTTCGTCGCGAGCTTCGACCGCCCCAACATCCAGTACCGCATCGAGTCCAAGAACGAGCCGAAGCGGCAACTCCTGGACCTGCTGCGGACCGAGCACGCGGGGGACGCCGGGATCGTCTACTGCCTCTCGCGCGCCTCCGTCGAGAAGACCGCCGAGTTCCTGGTGAAGAACGGGATCGAGGCGCTGCCCTACCACGCGGGGCTCGACGCGCGGACCCGCGCCGAGCACCAGTCGCGCTTCCTCCGGGAGGAGGGCCTGGTGATCGTCGCCACGATCGCCTTCGGCATGGGCATCGACAAGCCCGACGTGCGGTTCGTCGCCCACCTCGACCTCCCGAAGTCCCTCGAGGGCTACTACCAGGAGACCGGCCGGGCGGGCCGCGACGGCCTGCCGTCCACGGCCTGGCTGGCGTATGGGCTCCAGGACGTCGTCCAGCAGCGCCGGATGATCGACACTTCGGAGGGCGACGAGGCCCACCGCCGCCGGCTGGCCGCGCATCTCAACGCGATGCTCGCGCTCTGCGAGACCGTCGAGTGCCGCCGCGTCCAACTCCTCGCCTACTTCGGTGAGAAGAGCACCGCGTGCGGCAACTGCGACTCCTGCCTGACGCCACCCTCGGCCTGGGACGGCACGGTCGCCGCCCAGAAGCTGCTGTCCACGATCGTCCGGCTCAAGCGCGAGCGCGGCCAGAAGTTCGGCGCGGGCCAGATCACCGACATCCTGCTCGGGAAGAAGACCGCCAAGGTCATCCAGTTCGACCACGACCAGCTCAGCGTCTTCGGCATCGGCACGGATCTGCGCGAGGGCGAATGGCGGGGCGTGGTGCGCCAGTTGCTGGCCCAGGGCCTGGTCGCCGTCGAGGGCGACTACGGCACGCTGGTCCTCACCGACACCAGCGCCGAGGTGCTGGGCGGCGGCCGCGAGGTGATGCTGCGGCGCGAGCCGGAGCGCCCGGCGCGCGCCGCGAAGGCGAAGTCCGGCGGCTCCGGCCGCCGGGCCGCCCCGGTCGAGCTGCCGGAGGAGATCGTGCCGGTCTTCGAGTCCCTGCGCGCCTGGCGCGCGGCCACGGCCAAGGAGCAGGGCGTGCCCGCGTACGTCATCTTCCACGACGCGACCCTCCGAGAGATCGCCACCGTGGCCCCGGCGACCCTCACCGAACTCGGCACGGTCAACGGCGTCGGCGAGAACAAACTGGCGAAGTACGGCCAGCAGATCCTGGACCTGCTGAACGGAGACCTGCTGAACGGAGAGGAGCCGGGTGGGGAGCCGGCGGAGGGGGAGGACGACGCCTAGGCAGCGTCTTGGCCCGCTGCGACCGGATCGACCGGGCGGTCACCTTCGC
>NZ_LIQY01000377.1 GCF_001418495.1 Streptomyces pathocidini
GGTGCCGCCGGCGGCACCGGCGCTGATCTTCTCGGCGTAGGCCTCGGCGGGCTGGTCGATCCACTTGACCTTGGTGCCCGGATGCTCCTTCTCGAACTCCTTGATCAGGCCGTTGAAGTAGTCCTTGAAGTTGGCCTGCAGGTTCCAGGTCTGGAACGTGATGTTGCCTTCGACCTTGCCCTCCGCGCTCGTCGAGTCGTCGCCTCCGCCGGAGCCGCAGGCTGTCAGAAACAGTGCGGAAGCGAGTGTGACCGCGATGGCGGCGGTTGCTCTGCGGGGGACGGCTCGCATGCTGGCGGCTCCTTTGCCTCGGACCAGTGGCAGATCTGGAACGACAACCTGCACTGCGGCCGGAGGAAAGTCAATGGAATGTTTGCCACATCTTTTTATGGGCCATGAAATCGCAGGTCAGAGCGTTTTCCACAGGGGGTTGCAATCCATGACTAATGCGCTTTAGAGTTCGATCACTGAAGCGCATTAGTGACCGGAGCGCACCAGGCCCGCGGGGGAAGCAGGACGATCATGGAATCCGGCGTTGTCATCACGGGCTGCGAGTCCCTCGACCGGTTCACGGGACCGGCGGGCAATCCGCTCCAGGTCGTGCGCGTGGCCGTCGGGCGCACGCGTCCGGCCGGCCCGCTTACCGTCTCCGTCGAGGGTCCGGGCGTGCGGACGCCGCACCCGCGCCGCACGCTCGCGGACTCCGCCGAGGCGTACGCGGGCGTGGACGCCCAGGCCGAACTCGCCTCCGCCGCCGAGGGAGCCGCCGAGGGACGCACCGCGCTGGAGAGCATCGTCGAGGTGTCCGTGCACACCGGAGGCGCGCGGCCCGGCACTTCGCTGCCCGTGGCCGCCCGCGTCACCTCCGCGGACGGCACCGTGCTGGCCGAGTGTGCCTTCCACGTGGAGGTCGCCGAGCCGGGCTGGACCGTGCACCTGGTGCCGCACTTCCACTACGACCCCATGTGGTGGAACACCCAGGCCGCTTACACCGCGCAGTGGGACGCGCCGCTGCGCCCCGGAGAGGCCCAGCGGGGGTGGGAGTACACGGGCGTGCCCGCCTTCACGCTCGTGCCGATGCACCTCCAGCACGCGCGCGACGACCCGGACTACCGCTTCGTGCTGTCCGAGCTCGACTACCTCAAGCCCTTCTGGGACACCCACCCCGAGCACCGCGAGGAGCTGCGCCGCCTCATCGACGAGGGCCGGCTGGAGATCGTCGGCGGTACGTACAACGAGCCGTCCACCAACCTGACCTGCGCCGAGTCGACCGTGCGCAGCGCCGTGCACGGTCTGGGCTTCCACCGGCGGGTGGTGGGCGGGAACCCCCGTACGGCCTGGCAGTTGGATGTCTTCGGGCACGACCCCGCCTTCCCCGCACTGATGGCCGGGGCAGGCCTGGACTCCGCCGTCCTGGCCCGTGGGCCGCACCACCAGTGGGGCCCGATGATGGACACCTGGGGTGAGGCGCTGCGCCCGCCCACGGCGATGCAACTGCCCGCCGAGCACGAATGGATCGGCCCCTCGGGCGACGGTCTGCTGCTGCACTACCTGCCCGCGCACTACTCCGCCGGCTGGTTCTCCCAGGGCGCGGAGTCCGCGGAGGCAGCCACCGCGGAACTGCTCGCACTGTACGGGCAGTTGAAGCGCGGGGCGGCCACCCGCAACGTCCTGATCCCCATGGGCACGGACTTCTCCTGGCCCCACCAGTGGGGCCTGGAGGTGCAGCACGCCTGGAACCGCCGCTACACCTGGCCGCGGCTGACTCACTCCACGCCAGCGGACTACTTTGCGGCGGTCCGGGCCGAGTTCGCGGCCCGGGGGCAGCGGCCGCTGCCGTCCACCCGCGACCTCAACCCGGTCTACACGGGCAAGGACGTCACGTACGCCGATGTGAAGCAGGCCCACCGGGCCGCGGAGAACCTGCTCCTGGAGGCGGAGGGGTTCGCCGCGCTGGCCTCGGCCCTGGGCGCCGGGGACTATCCCGAGGCGGCGCTGGACAAGGCGTGGCGGCACGTGTTGCACGCAGCGCACCACGACGCCGTGACCGGGACCTTCTCCGACCAGGTCTACCTGGACCTGCTGCCGGGCTGGCGCGAGGCGCACGACCTCGCCGCCCAGGTGCGGGACCGCTCCACGCGCGCGTTGGCCGGCCGGGCGGACACGCGCGTACCCGCCTCTCCGGAGGAGACTCCGGTACGGGCCGTGGCGCTCACCGTCTTCAACTCCCTGTCCTGGGAGCGGACCGACCTGCTGCGCACCTCCGCCGACGTCACGGCGCTCGGGCTCCAGGACCCCGCGCGGGTGGCGCTGCGCGACGAGACCGGGGCCGTGCGCCCGGTGCACCTGGACTCGGTGGAGCGTGGAGCGGACGGCACCGTGGTCCGCGTGGACCTCACCGCCGTCGTGCGGGACGTACCCTCGCTGGGCCACCGTACGTGGTGGCTGGTGGACGGCGGGCGCTCGATGTCCGGTGGCTGGACCGAGGTGCCGTACAAGGTTCCGGCCATCGCCGACGACCGCTTCCGGCTGGAGGCGGATCCGGCCCGCGGCGGCGGGCTGAGCCGCGTCACCGACCTCCACTCCGGCCGGGAGCTCATCACCCCAGGCGCGGTGGACGAACTGGTCCTCCAGGACGAGTACGCCGCGCACCCGTTCTTCGAGGAGGGCCCCTGGCACCTCCTCCCCAAGGGGCCGGGCACCGGCTCGGGCGAGCGGCCCGCCGAGCGCGTCACCGTGGAGCACGGCCCGCTCGGCCGCCGTATCACGGCGACCGGCCGTACGGGAACGGTCCGCTGGACCCGTACGAGCACCCTGTGGGAGGGCCTGGAGCGGGTCGAACTCAGCACGCGGGTGGCGGAGTTCACCGGTAGCGACCAATTGCTGCGCCTGCGGCTCCCGGTGGACGTGCCGGGCGCGCTGCCGGTGGCCGAAACGGCGGCGGCGGTCATCGGGCGTGGCTTCGCCTTCCCGGAGGTGGACGCCGGGGCGGACCACACGCACGCGCCGTGGACCCTGGACAGCCCGTGCCTGAACTGGTTCGCGCTGTCCGCCACCGCGCGGATCGCGGTGCACGGCCCCAATGGCGACCTGCTGGCCCACCGGGCCGTCGGAGCAGGCGAGATCGTGCTGCCGGACGCCGGTCTGCCCGGCTATGGGATCCCTGCCACCGAAGGGGCTCGCGACGGGCTGCGCGAGCTCGTGGTGGCCCTCGTGCGGCGCGGTGTCACGACCGTTCCCACCCGCCCCGACGGGACCCGCTGGGGCGATCTGGCGACCGACAGCGGCCTGCCCGACTTCCGGCTCGCCGTCGGCGGACCGGAAGCCAACGCCTTCACCGCGCGCCTGCTCGGGGACGCGGGCCCCGCGTACGCCGAGGCCGTGCGGCTGGCCCAGGAGCGGGCCGAGCGGGACGGGACGCCCCAGCTCGTCTGGGTGCCCGCGTCGCGCCCGCTGCGCGAGGCGTGGCAGCCGGGGGCCGACCTGACCGGGGCGCGTGATCTGCCGGTGGCAGTGCTGGCCGTGCCGGGACAGCTGGCCGACGCCCATCTCGGCGCCTTGGCCGACTACTTGGCCTCGGCCGAGGCGGGACCGGTGCTGCACACGCTGCTGCCGGTGCCCGGCGACGGGCCGGGCGAGGCGGAGGACGCCGAGGACCGGACCGTCGGCCTGCTGGTGCGCGGCACACCCGGGTTCGCCGTCGACACCCAGGGGCGGCTGCACAACTCCCTGATGCGGTCCTGCACCGGGCGTCCGGCAGGCGAGTGGATGGACCCGCCGCGCCGCACCGCGCCCGACGGCTCGTCCTTCCAGCTCCAGCACTGGTCCCATGTCTTCGAGCACGCGCTCGTGGCCGGGAGCGGCGACTGGCGGGATGCCGGGCTGGTGCGCCGGGGCCGGGAGTTCAACACCCCGCTGTCGGCCGTCGACGGCCCGCCTGCGCCCGGCGACCTGCCCTCGCGGCTCGCGCTGCTGGAGGTGGCGGACGAGGCCGGCCCCGCTGCTCGTACGACCGTGCTCGTGGAGGCGGTCAAGCCGACCGGCAACCCCTCTGCGGAGTTCGCGTCCGGCGGGGCGCCACGGGCGGTGAGGTCCCTGAGCGTCCGGCTGCGCGAGACGGACGGGCGCACCGGATCCGTACGGCTGTGGACCCCGCTCGCGCTGGCCGGGGCAGCCCGGGCCGATCTGCTGGAACAGCCCGGAGAGCCACTGGAGTTGGCCCCCGGGGGCGAGGTCGCTGTCACCGCGGACGGGGCCGCCTACGCGACGGTCGTCCTGGGGCTGCGGGAGGTTCCCGAGGCCGCCGGGGAGCTTCTGGGGCAGGGCGAGGAAGAGGCCCAGCCATTGTTCAGCCGCTACTGGCTGCACAACGTCGGAGCCGCCCCCATGGGCGGCCTGCCCGTCACCGTCGTCGCGAGCCCGGGCCTCCTCCACGCGCGCGTGGGCGGGGCCGGGAACGCGGACGCGCTGCGCGTGGCCGTCACGGTCGCGTCGGGCTCCGGGGAGGACGGCGCCAAGGCGCACGGCAGGCTGGACGTGCGGGTCCCCGAGGGCTGGGGCTGCGACCGGAAGTCGGCCGACTTCCAACTCACGCCCGGCGGCCACCAGCGGTACGAGATGGCACTCACGCCCGCCGCGGACGCCGAACCGGGCGACTACCTGGTGCACTTCACGGCGACGCCCGACCTGGGCGCGCCGGTCCACGACGCCGTCACCGTCGTCGTACCGGAGCGCCGGCCCGCTGCGGCTCCCGAGCCGCCACCACGGGTCACCGTGGACCTCTCCCCCAGCGAGGTCGCGGTCGCGCCGGGCGCCACCGCCGAGGTGCGGGTGCGCATCGGCAACGAGCTGCGCAGCGCGTGCAGCGGCGAGATCTTCGTCGCCTCGCCATGGGGCAGTTGGGACATACTGTCGCCTCGTGGCGCCTCCTTCACGGCGGGTGCCGGGGAGAGCGCGGAGCTGCGGGTGGAGGTGGCACCACCACCGACCGCGCCGCCGGGCAGGACCTGGTTCCTGGTCAAGGCGGTATGCCACGGACGGGTCTCCTACAGCCCGGCGGTCTCCGTGACCGTCACAGGGGATGACGTGACATCAGGCGAATGGGAAGGGGGCGAGCGCGGTGGCCGAGGGTGACAGACCCGCCGAGAACGGGATCGGGACCGGCCAGGGGAACGGGACAGCGAGACGCGCCCCCGCCCGCCGCCCCACCATGAAGGACATCGCCCGGCGGGCGGGCGTCTCCGAGAGCGCCGTCTCCTTCGCCATGAACGACCGGCCGGGCGTCTCGGCCGCGACCCGCGCGCGCGTGCGGCGGGTCGCCGAACAACTCGGCTGGCAGCCCAGTACGGCGGCGCGCGCACTGTCCGGGGAGGGCTCGGCGACGGTCGGCCTGGTGCTGGCCCGACCCGCGAGCACACTGGGTCTGGAGTCCTTCTTCCTCCAGCTCGTCTCGGGCATCCAGGAGGTGCTGTCCTCCCACCAACTCGGCCTGCTCTTCCAGGTGGTGGAGGACGTGGAGGCCGAGTGCGCGACGTACCGGCGGTGGTGGGCGGCCAACCGGGTCGACGGGCTGATCGTCGTCGACCCCCGGCTGGACGACCCGCGACCCGCGCTGCTCGACTCGCTCGGCATGCCCGCGGTGGTTGTCGGCGGCATGGAGGTCGGCCACAGCCCGGCTGCCGCCATCCATCCCGGCATCTCCAACCTCTGGGCGGACGACGCGGGCGCGATGGCCTCGATCGTCGGATACCTCGCCGAGTTGGGGCACCGCCGCATCGTGCACATCGCGGGGATGGGCGGGCTCGCCCACACCGAGCGGCGCATGCTCTCACTGCGCGTGGAGGCGGCGCGCCGGGGCCTGTCCCAGGTGTTCTCGGTGACCACCGACTACTCGGATGCCGAGGGCGCCGAGGCCACCCGCCGTGTGCTCGCCGCGGCCGTCCCGCCGACCGCGCTGGTCTATGACAACGACGTGATGGCGGTGGCGGGTGCGGCCGTCGCGGCGGAGCGCGGGCTGTCGGTGCCGCGCGACCTGTCGCTGGTCGCCTGGGACGACTCGGTGCTCTGCCGCGCCACGCACCCGCGGCTCACGGCGCTGGAGCGGGACACCGCCGCGTTCGGGCGGCGGGCCGCGCAGGAGCTGGTCTGNNGCGCGGCAGGTGCAGGAGCCGGTGCCGCAGCTGGTGCCGCGGGAGAGCACGGCCCCGCCCGCCGCTCCCTGAGCCTTCCGAAAATTACTCTGCGCTACGGGAACTCCACAGCGTGACCACCCGTTCAATCGGCGTGACTCGCTGAACGCCCGTCCCCCGCCGTCGAATTCGCTGACAAGGAGAAGGAGAACGCAGTGGCACGAACCCCGCAGAACCTCTCACGACGTCGTCCGATCGCCGGGGCGGCCGAGGCACCAGAGCCTCCGCAGGCAGCCCTGCAAAGCCGACTCGCTCGCCGCCTCCGCCGACCAGGCCAAGCCGCGGATCGAGTGGGGCCCTACGCCATGCGGGCGCACAGGATCTGACGGTCTTGGCCGCGGCGGACAGGATGATCCCTGACAGAGCCGGACCATCCGGCCTCCGGACCTCCGGTCAGCCGCATACGGACCGCCCCGCCCCTGGGAGACCAGATGCGCCCACACCCCTGTCTCTTATACAC
>NZ_LIQY01000378.1 GCF_001418495.1 Streptomyces pathocidini
GAGCAGGGCGCCGGGCATGAAGTGGTCCCGGCGCCGCTCCATCCGCTCGGCGATCAGCGCGCGATCGCCGGTGAGGTGCAGGAAGAAGAGGCCAGGGGCGGCGGCGCGGAGCCGGTCGCGGTAACTCCGCTTGAGTGCGGAGCAGCTGACGACCCCGCCGAGGCCGGTACGGCCGCGGGCCCAGGCGCCGATGGCGTCGAGCCAGGGTTCGCGGTCGGTGTCGTCGAGGGGGGTGCCGCCGGTCATCTTGGCGATGTTGGCAGGCGGGTGGAAGGCGTCCGCTTCGGCGTAGGGAACGCCGAGTTCGTCCGCCAGCAGGCCGCCGACGGTGGACTTACCGGTGCCGCAGACACCCATGACGACCACGGTGTGGGGGACCACCGCAGGGGTGGGGCTCACGTCGCTGCACCTCGCTGTCCTCGTCGGCACTGACGAAACTCGGCGTCCCGGACGCCGCCCCACACTCAAGCCCATAGATACGACGTATTCAAGAGTTCGTGACTCAATAGTCATACATAATTGAGGTGGACCCCCTCCCCGTAAGCTTCCCCGAGCAGGGGACGGCGGGCGTGAGAGAGACATCGGGAGCGGCATGACGAGCCAGGACCAAGGCCGCGGCGGGGGCGAGGACGAGACCCGGGGCCAGGGTCGGGGCCGGGACCAAGACCGGGGCCGAGGCCAAGACCAGGGTCAAGGGCAAGGTCAACTAGACCGAGGCCAGGAGCGGGAGCAGCAAGGACTGCACGCCCGCCTGCTGGCCTCCCTGGGCCCCGCGATCACCGGCGGCGCGTACCCACCCGGCACGGTCCTGCGCACTGACGAGCTGGAGCGCCGCTTCGAGGTCTCCCGCACGGTCGTACGGGAAGTGGTCCGCGTACTGGAGTCCATGCACCTGGTGGAGTCCCGCCGCCGGGTCGGCGTGACCGTCCTGCCCACCGAGCACTGGAACGTCTACGACCCGCAGGTCATCCGCTGGCGCCTGGCCGGCGCCGACCGCCCCCGCCAGCTGCGCTCCCTGACGGTCCTGCGGTCCGCGATCGAACCGGTGGCGGCGGGGCTGGCCGCCCGGCTGGCCACCGCCGACCAGTGCGCCGAACTCACCCAGCACGCCCTGGGGATGGTGGCCACCTCACGCGGCCAGCAGCTGGAGGGCTACCTGGTCCACGACATGGCCTTCCACCGCGTCATCCTCCGGGCCTCGGGCAACGAGATGTTCGCCCGCCTCGGCGACGTGGTCGCCGAGGTCCTCACCGGCCGCACGGAGCACCACGTCATGTTCACCGACCCCGACCCGGCGGCGGTCACCCTCCACGTCCAGGTGGCCGAGGCCGTCCGCACCGGCGACGCCCCCCGCGCCGAACGCCTCACCCGGGAAATCACCACCGGCGCCATGGCCGAACTCGACATCCTGGCGCCGTGACCTGCCCACGTATCGCAATGCAATACGCCGCGCTACACTGACCCCATGAAGGTCATCAGTCAGCGCGAGCTCGCCGCCCGCTCCAAGGCGGTGCTCGACGACGTCGAGGCAGGCGAGACCTACCACGTCACCCGCAACGGGA
The DNA here is from genome assembly GCF_001418495.1 of Streptomyces pathocidini. Taxonomy (GTDB): domain Bacteria; phylum Actinomycetota; class Actinomycetes; order Streptomycetales; family Streptomycetaceae; genus Streptomyces; species Streptomyces pathocidini. The sequence continues at coordinate 1,563 of NZ_LIQY01000378.1, forward strand.
CCGAGATCGCCGAGGTGCGCCCCCTCGGCTCCCGCCGCCGCTTCGTCCCGGTCGAGGAACTCCAGCGCAAGTGGCGCAACGCCCCGCGCGTCGACTACACAGCGATGCGCGCGGAAGCCGACGAGTTCTACGGCGACGAGGACCGCATCGGCGACGACGACAACCCGTGGGAGCGCAAGTGACCGAGCGTCGGCGGCGCGGGCTCCTGGACACCTGCGTCATCATCGACCTGCAGGCGATCGATCCCCAGCTCCTGCCCACGGAGGCCGCTGTTTCCGCGATCGTTCTAGCGGAGTTGGCCCAGGGTGTGGCGATGACCAAGGACCCCGTGGCCATGCTGGAGCGGGCTCAGCGACTCGCGGACGTCGAAGCAGAGTTCGCGGCCATCCCCTTCGACCGGGAGGCCGCGCGCAAATTCGGGACCTTGGCGGCGCTGACGGTGAAGGCCGGGCGGAACCCGCGGCCCCGCCGCATAGACCTCATGATCGCGGCCACCGCAGCCGCGCAGGAACTACCGCTCTACACACGGAACGCAGCCGACTTCAAGGGGCTGGAACACGGCGTGGAGGTCATCTCCGTCTGAGCCCGCTCAGAACACCTCCCGCGGCTCGTACGCCCCCCACACCTCCCGCAACGCGTTGCAGACCTCGCCGAGGGTGGCTCGGGCCGCGAGGGCGGATTTCATGGGGTACAGGACGTTGTCCGTGCCCTCCGCCGCCTTCCGCAGAGCGGCGAGGGCCGCGTCGGCCGCCGACTGATCGCGTTCGGCGCGCAGTTTCGCGAGGCGGGCCGCCTGCTGAGCCTCGATGGCCGGGTCCACGCGCAGCGGCTCGTACGGCTCCTCCGCGGCGAGTTGGAAGCGGTTGACGCCGACCACGACGCGCTCGCCCGACTCCGTCTCCTGCGCGACGCGGTACGCGGTGCGCTCGATCTCCGCTTTCTGGAAGCCGTGTTCGATTGCGCTGACCGCCCCGCCCAGGTCCTCGATCCGCTCCATCAGCGCGAGCGCCGCAGCCTCCACCTCGTCGGTGAGGGACTCCACCGCGTAGGAGCCCGCGAAGGGGTCGACGGTCGCGGTGACGTCGGTCTCGTACGCCAGTACCTGCTGCGTGCGCAGCGCCAGGCGGGCCGACTTGTCGGTGGGCAGGGCGATGGCCTCGTCGAAGGAGTTGGTGTGCAGGGACTGTGTGCCGCCGAGGACCGCGGCCAGGCCCTGGACCGCGACCCGGACCAGGTTCACCTCCGGCTGCTGGGCGGTGAGTTGGACCCCGGCCGTCTGGGTGTGGAAGCGCAGCATCCACGACTTCGGGTTCCGGGCGCCGAACTCCTCCCGCATGACCCGCGCCCAGATGCGCCGCGCCGCACGGAACTTGGCGACCTCCTCCAGGATCGTGGTGCGCGAGACGAAGAAGAAGCTCAGCCGCGGTGCGAAGTCGTCCACGTCCATCCCCGCCGCCAGCGCCGTACGGACGTACGCGATCCCGTCCGCCAGCGTGAACGCGATCTCCTGCGCGGGCGAGGCGCCGGCCTCCGCCATGTGGTAGCCGGAGATGGA
>NZ_LIQY01000379.1 GCF_001418495.1 Streptomyces pathocidini
GGGCGCGCGCGCCGCCCGCCGCCTCGATCGCGTCGGCGACCCGCGCGCCCTGGGCGAGCCGGTAGATCCCGGGCTCGCGGACCTTCCCGACCACGTCCACCACCACCCGGCGGCCCGTACCGCTCGCCGCCGGAGCGCCGGGCAGCGCCCCAGGGGAGCCGCGCGCGGGCGCGCTCGCCGGTGCCGGGGGTGGTTCGGCCGACGGTGCGCGCACGGTCTGTGGGCGGCCAGCCCAGAAGTGGTACGCGGCGAATCCTCCGGCAAGCACCAGCACCGCGGCCAGCGCCACCACCGCCCGCGGCTCGACCCCGCACCTCAACTGCAGCCACACCGGCAGCCGTTCCCGCACCGCGAGCAACCACCGCTCGCGGCGGGAGAGGGAGGGCGTCAGCGGCTCGGCCGGAGGAGCGTCCGCCTCCCATCCCCCTTCCCGCGCCTTGTCCGCCCGCCGCCTGTCACGGTCCTCCTCGACCGGCTCTCCCCCAGCCGCCTGCCGCGGCTCCAGCACCTTCCCGCCCGGTGAAGGCGCAGGAGGCGTGAACAGGGCCTCCGCCCTGGCGCGCAGCGCCGCCACGCCGGGGTCGGCTCCCACGCCTGCCACCCCAACCCCGTCCCGTACGCGGGCAGTTCGGGTATCGCGCCGTCGTCGGCCGCCCGCATGGCGCGGCCCGTGGCGGCGCCGGGCTCGCTGGTCGGACCCCGGCGGACGTCCGGGACCACTCGTACCACCAATCACTCTGCGTGTTCGAAGATTCATGGCGTCGACGGTAGACGCGATCCGCGAACCCCGCCGATCAGCCTCAATTTCTGTGGACAACCGCCCAGTTGTGGAAAACTCCGTCACCCACAGCGACCCCAGCCGTCCTCAACGGCAACCCGGCCGCCCCCGCCAGAGCACACAGAGTCCTCAGAGCACACAGAACGCCCAGAACCCGTCAGCCCTTCGGCGACAGCACCGCCCCCAGCAGCCCCGGCCCGGTGTGCGCGCCGATCACCGCCCCGACCTCGCTCACGTGCAGCTCCCCCAGCCCCGGAACCCGCGCCCGCAGCCGCGTCGCCAACTGCTCGGCGCGCTCCGCCGCGGCCAGGTGGTGGACCGCGATGTCGACCGGGCTCGAACCCGCCCGCTCGACCACGAGCTCCTCGAGCCGCGCGATGGCCCTGGACGCCGTACGGACCTTCTCCAGCAGTTCGATGCGCCCGCCGTCCAGCTGGAGCAGCGGCTTCACGGCGAGCGCCGAGCCGAGCAGGGCCTGCGCCGCGCCAATGCGGCCGCCGCGGCGCAGATAGTCGAGGGTGTCGACGTAGAAGTACGCGGAGGTGGCCTCGGCGCGCTTCTCGGCGGCCACCACGGCCTCGTCCAACGTGCCCCCCGACTCGGCGGTCTCCGCTGCCGCCAGCGCGCAGAAGCCCAGCGCCATGGCCACCATTCCGGTGTCCACGACCCGCACCGGAACGGGCGCCTCGCGCGCCGCGAGGACCGCGGCGTCGTACGTGCCGGACATCTCCGCGGACAGGTGCAGCGAGACGATCCCGTCCGCGCCCGCCCCGGCCGCGGCCCGGTAAGCGGCAGCGAACATCGCGGGACTGGGCCGGGAGGTCGTCACCGGCGTGCGGCGCTGCAGCGCCTGCGCGACCGAACGGGCCGATACCTCGGTGCCCTCCTCCAGCGCCTGGTCCCCGAGCACCACGGTCAGCGGCACCGCGGTGATGCCATGCCGCTCCATGGCCCCCTGGGGCAGGTAGGCCGTGGAATCGGTGACGATGGCGACATGGGGGGACATGACTTGGAGGTTATCCGGGGACGCCCGGACCCGACAGTGCGGGCCCACACCCGCCGCTCGGACGCCGTCCGCTCCGCCGCCGTCCGACTCCCCGCCCCACTACCGTCCAACCGCCTGCCGGGCCACGCGACTTGGGCCCCCGCGGCTCAGGTCGTGCTCTCCGGCCGCCGGGTCGTCTTCTCCCAGGGGTACGCGATGCGCTGCCGGGGGTCCTTCGCGGTGATCGCGGGCGGAGGCTCCTGGGCCGGGGCGTCCGGCCGGGACACGTCCGGCCAGGAGGACGGCGGCGGGGTGGCCGCGGCGGCCTCGCGCTCCGTACGCGCGCCGGCGCCGGCCTCCGGTCCGGCAGTCCAGTGCCGGAGTGCGCCCGTCTCGACCTCGATCTGGGTGCCCAGCGCCGCCAGGTCGTCGTCGGCGAACCGCCGGGCACGGTCCTGGGCGGCCCAGCGCAGCTCGTCCGCGTGACCGGTGATCCGCAGGGTGCGCTCGCGCAGTTCGGGAAGGCGGGCCGCGGTCCTGGCCCGGTCCGGTTCCTGCTCCAGCTGCCGCAGTTCGGCGTCCAGTTCGCGCCCGTGGGCACTCAGCCGCTCGAAGAGGGCCAGCGCCTCCGACAGCGAGGCGTCCTCGGACGGGGCCGCGTGCAGCGCGTCCTGGGTGGCTCTCATAGAGGTGCGCAGCGAGAGCCGCACCTCGGCGACCTGGCCCAGCACGCCCGGCTGGGCGAGCTGCCGGGCCTTGAGCGCGGTGTCCTCGACCGTGCGCCGCGCCTGGGCGACCGTGCGGTCCACGCCGCGCTTCGCCGCTCCCACCGCCTTCACCGTGGCGTACGCACCGAGCACCACAAGAGCCAGGAACAGCAGCGCGAGGATGAGCATCGCGGCTTCCATGAGCGCTCCTTCACCGAGGACCAGGCCGTGTCTCCACCCTAAACGCCCGAGGCCGGTCGAGAGTTCCAGCGGAACCCCCAACCGGCCCGTAGGGGAAGTCCCCGGCCTTGGGCGAAGGCCGGGGGCCGGCTATGCCGGGACGATGTTGACCAGCTTCGGCGCCCGCACGATGACCTTGCGGATGCCCGCCCCGCCCAGCGCCCCGCGCACGGTCTCGTCGCCCAGGGCCAGCGCCTCCAGCTCCTCGTCGGAGATCGAAGGCGGCACCTCCAGGCGCGCCCTGACCTTGCCCTTGATCTGGACGACGCAGGTCACCGTCTCGTCGACCAGGTAGGCCGGGTCGGCGACCGGGAAGTCCTGGTGGACGACCGAGGACGGGTGGCCCAGCCGGTGCCACAGCTCCTCGGCGATGTGCGGGGCCAGCGGGGCCGCCAGCAGCACCAGCCGCTCCGCCACGGACCGGGGGACGGGTCCGCCCGTCTTGGTCAGGTGGTTGTTCACCTCGGTGACCTTGGCGATGGCGGTGTTGAAGCGCAGCCCGGCCATGTCGCCGGTGACCCCGTCGATCGCCTTGTGCAGGGCACGCAGGGTGTCCTCGTCCGGCTCGGCGTCGGTGACCGTCACGGCGCCCGTGTCCTCGTCCACGATGTTGCGCCACAGCCGCTGCAGCAGCCGGTACTGGCCGACCACCGCGCGCGTGTCCCAGGGGCGGGAGACGTCCAGCGGGCCCATCGCCATCTCGTACAGCCGCAGGGTGTCGGCCCCATACTCGGCGCAGATCTCGTCCGGAGTCACCGCGTTCTTCAGGGACTTGCCCATCTTGCCCAGCAGCCGGGAGACCTTCTCGCCCTGGTGGTAGTACGCGCCGTCGCGCTCCTCCACCTCGGCGGCCGGTACGGCGATGCCGCGGCTGTCCCGGTAGACATAGGCCTGGATCATGCCCTGGTTGAACAGCTTGTGGAACGGTTCGGCCGAGGAGACGTGGCCCAGGTCGAACAGCACCTTGGACCAGAACCGGGCGTACAGCAGGTGCAGTACGGCGTGCTCGGCGCCGCCCACGTACAGGTCGACGCCGCCGTGGGGCTGCCCGTCGCGCGGGCCCATCCAGTAGCGCTCGATCTCCGGGTCGACCGGCTTCCCGGAGTTGTGCGGGTCCAGGTAGCGCAGCTCGTACCAGCACGAACCCGCCCAGTTGGGCATGGTGTTGGTCTCACGGCGGAACCGGCGCGTGCCGCGGCCGTCGCCCAGGTCCAGCTCGACGTTGACCCAGTCCTCGTTGCGGGACAGCGGGGTCTCCGGCTGGGTGTCCGCGTCGTTCGGGTCGAAGGTGCGCGGCGAGTAGTCGTCAACCTCGGGCAGCTCCAGGGGCAGCATCGACTCGGGCAGCGCGTGGGCGATGCCGTCCTCGTCGTAGACGATGGGGAACGGCTCGCCCCAGTAGCGCTGGCGGCTGAACAGCCAGTCGCGCAGCCGGAAGTTGACGGTGCCCTCGCCGATGCCACGGGCGGCCAGCCACTCGGTCATCCTGACCTTGGCGTCGACGACGCCCAAGCCGTCCAGGGAGACGCCCTCGCCCGTGGAGTTCACGATCTTCGCATCGTAGGAGCCGAACGCGTCCTCCCACGTAGTCGGATCGCTCCCGCGCCCGTCACTGGGCTCCACGACGCAGCGCATCGGCAGCTCGAAGACGCGCGCGAAGGCGAAGTCGCGGGCGTCGTGCGCCGGGACGGCCATGACCGCGCCGGTGCCGTAGCCGGCCAGGACGTAGTCGGCGATGAAGACCGGGACTCGCTCGCCGCTGACCGGGTTGGTCGCGTACGCGCCCGTGAAGACGCCGGTCTTGTCCTTGGCCTCGGTCTGCCGCTCGACGTCGGACTTGGCCGCGGCCTGCTTGCGGTACTCGGCCACCGCCTCGGCCGGGGTGGCGTACCCGCCGGTCCACACCGCGTGCGTGCCCTCGGGCCAGGCCGCGGGGACGATCGCGTCGACCAGCTCGTGCTCGGGCGCCAGGACCATGTACGTGGCGCCGAACAGGGTGTCCTGACGGGTCGTGAAGACGGTGATCGAGGCGTCCCCGTCACCGGCCTTGTGGACGGGGAAGTCGATGCGGACGCCCTCGCTGCGGCCGATCCAGTTGCGCTGCTGCAGCTTGATGGCCTCGGGCCAGTCCAGCGCGTCCAGGTCGTCCAGCAGCCGGTCCGCGTACGCGGTGATCCGCATGTTCCACTGGCGCAACTTGGCCTTGAAGACGGGGAAGTTGCCACGCTCGGAGCGGCCCTCGGCCGTGACCTCCTCGTTGGCCAGGACCGTGCCCAGGCCCGGGCACCAGTTGACGGGGGCGTCGGAGGCGTACGCCAGGCGGAACCCGCCCAGGACGTCGGCGCGTTCGGCGGTGCTCAGCGCGCCCCAGGGGCGCCCGTCGGGCGTCGCGCGCTCCCCGCTCTCGAACTGGGCCACCAGCTCGCCGATCGGCCGGGCCCGCTTCGCGGTGTCGTCGTACCAGGAGTTGAAGATCTGCAGGAAGATCCACTGGGTCCAGCGGTAGTAGTCCGGGTCGATCGTGGCGAAGGACCGGCGCTGGTCGTGGCCCAGGCCCAGGCGGCGCAGCTGGGCCTTCATGTTGCGGATGTTGGCCTCGGTGCTCACGCGCGGGTGGGTGCCGGTCTGCACCGCGTACTGCTCGGCAGGCAGGCCGAAGGCGTCGAAGCCCAGCGTGTGCAGGACGTTGTGGCCGGTCATGCGGGCGAAGCGCGCGTAGACGTCGGTGGCGATGTAGCCCAGCGGGTGGCCGACGTGCAGGCCGGCACCCGAGGGGTACGGGAACATGTCCATGATGAACTTTTTGGGCAGGGCCACGCGCGCGGGGTCCCCCGCCAGGTCCCCGCTCGGGTTGGGCGCCGCGTAGGTGCCCTCGGCGTCCCAGAAGTCCTGCCAGCGTGCCTCGATGTCGGCGGCCATCGCAGCCGTGTAGCGGTGCGGGGCGGCCACCTCGGCGGCGGAGGCGGAATGGGTCTCGCTCATCGTCCTCAAAGCTCCATCGGTCGTCTCTGCGGCGGTTTCTGAAAGGGCCGCGGCCGTGAACGGCCGTGCCCCATAAACGAAAAGACCCCTCGCACAGGAGGGGACGCCGCGCCGATTCCGTCAGGTGTTTTCCCACCTGGCGGGACTGATCAGCGCGGCCCGCTAAGCAGAAGGCGTACGGCACGCATGGGCTCAGGGTACCGCAGCGGCACCTTCGGCCGCGCAGAGCCACCGGCGGGCCCATAAAGAGCCGGAACTCCGCCCCTGGGCCAGTGATCCGGGTGCAAGCGCTGTCACCAATTGACACTCGGGCAAATAACGAAACAGCCACGATGATCTTCCACAGGCCATTTAGCATGCGGTGCGGATCCGGGACCCCTGTCCCCGCACCACTGGAGTTGTCCGCATGCACCCTCATCGCAAGCTCGGTCTCAACCCCCACCGGAAAGTTCGGACTCCGCCCGCCCTGCCACGGCCGGCTCGCCTTGTTGCGACGGCCGGCGCCGTGGTTCTCATACCGGCCCTGGCCCTCGCGTCCGGTGACGCGCTCCGTGCGGCCCTCGACCACACCGGCGGCGTCCTGGCCCTGGTGTCCCTGACCGCCGCGGTCGTCTGGGGCCTGATAGCCACCCACCGCGTCCTGCTCGAACCCCGGCACCGGCTGCTCGCCCAGGGCGTGCACCGGGCCCTGGGGACCGGGTCCCTCGGCTTCCTGCTCCTCCACGTCACGCTCAAGGTCGCGGCGGGGCATGTGAGCCCGGCCGGCGCCCTGGTGCCGTTCGGCCTCGGCGTACGCGGCTCGGCCGGGCTCATCGGGCTGGGCACGCTCGCCGCGTACCTCTTGGTCGTCGCGGGCGCCACCGGCGCCGCCCGCAGCGCCTTCGCCGTCCCGGGGCAGGCCGCGGGAAGCTGGCGGGCGCTGCATGCCCTGGCCTACCCGGCGTGGTGCGCGGCCCTGCTGCACGGCCTCAACGCGGGCCGCCCGGCCGCCGGTTGGGTCGTCGCCCTCTACGCGCTCTGCCTGGCAGCCGTGGGCTGCGCCGTCGCCGTACGCCTGCTGCCGCAGGCCGGTCGGCGCCGCATCGCGCGCGTGCTGATGGCCCCGC
>NZ_LIQY01000038.1 GCF_001418495.1 Streptomyces pathocidini
CCGCCGCGGCGGGCACCTCTCTCAGCAAGGATTACGGAACGTCCTCGGGCGGCTCCGACCTGCTGCGGAAGCGCGATACCCTCGACGCGGACGAGCGCCCGCCCTTCGATTCCGACGCCACCTGATCCCTTCGTATGCCCGGAGGGCCGACCCGGGTGGCTATTCTCCCTGTGTCCGGGGTGAGACGTCCGAGGAAGCGGGTCGCCGCCCTAAGACACCGGGGCAACGAGGAGGCGCCACGCAGATGGAGACCACGCGTCGGGTTGGAGCGCAGGGAGCGCTCGGCGATCCCAGCACGTCCGACAACGTGGAGGCCGGAAGAACGACGCAAGAGGAAGTGTCGGGCAGCCGGCGCGGTCTCGACGGCTATCTGCTCGCCGATTTCCCCTGGTACGGACTGGACGAGGCCTTCACGGGCCCGCGCCGGCTGATGCACGTCGGCGCCGCGGCCGACGGCACCGTCGAGCACGGCTCGACCGGCCACGGCGACGAGCCCACCCTGCGAGCCGAGGCCGAACACCACAAACAGCGCTTCACGGTGGTCGTCACGGTCGCCAGCCGCCCGGTGCGGCGCAGCGCGGACGGTACGGGCGTCCTGGAGGCCACCTCGGTCTCCTCGGCCGCCTGGCTGGCCGGCTCCGGCCTGCTGACCTGTACCTGGCCGCCGCAGATGGAGCGCGCGCTACGCGACGACTGGCTGGACCAGCAGACGACGATCGCCTGGGAGCTGGCCGACGACCTGGACGGCCCCGACTGGTCGAAGCTGTCCCTGCCGGTCGACGGCGTGCCGATGGGCTTCCACTACCGCGAGTCCGAGTACGGCTGGGTGCTGGCCGGTTCCGCCCGCGACGGGGTCCACATCGGGGCGTATGGGCGTGGCATGAGCGCGTACGGTCTGGGCTTCTCGGTGGTCAAGGACATCGCCGCGTACGAGCACTGACGCGAAAAACCGATGTGCGGGGCCCGGGTCTTCCCAAGACCCGGGCCCCGCACGTCACTTGGGCGTACGCGCGCTCAGAACTTGTTGCGCGGGGTGATTCCCAGCGACATGCCCGCCAGGCCGCGCTGCCGCCCGCCCAGCTTGTCCGCGATGGACCGCAGCGCGCTGCCCGCGGGCGAGTCGGGATCGGTGATGACGACCGGCTTGCCCTCGTCGCCGCCCTCGCGCAGCCGTACGTCGATGGGGATCGCGCCCAGCACCGGCACCTCGGCGCCCGTGGTCCGCGTCAGGCCCTCGGCGACCCGCTGCCCGCCGCCGGTGCCGAAGACGTCCACCATCTCGTCGCAGTGCGGGCACGGCAGCCCCGACATGTTCTCGACCACGCCGACGATCTTCTGGTGGGTCTGCACGGCGATGGACCCGGCCCGCTCGGCCACCTCGGCGGCGGCCTGCTGGGGCGTGGTCACGACCAGGATCTCGGCGTTCGGGACCAGTTGGGCCACAGAGATCGCGATGTCGCCGGTCCCCGGCGGCAGGTCGAGCAGCAGCACGTCCAAGTCGCCCCAGTAGACGTCCGCCAGGAACTGCTGGAGCGCGCGGTGCAGCATCGGCCCGCGCCAGACCACCGGGGCGTTGCCCGGGGTGAACATGCCGATGGAGATGACCTTCACGCCGTTCGCGGACGGCGGCATGATCATGTTCTCGACCTGGGTGGGGCGGCCCTCCGCGCCGAGCATGCGCGGCACCGAGTGCCCGTAGATGTCCGCGTCCACGACGCCGACCTTCAGCCCGTCCCGGGCCATGGCCGCGGCGAGGTTGACCGTCACCGAGGACTTGCCGACGCCGCCCTTGCCGGAGGCCACCGCGTAGACCCGGGTCAGCGAGCCCGGCTTGGCGAACGGCACCTCGCGCTCGGCCTGGCCGCCGCGCAGCGAGGCGGTCAGCTCGCGGCGCTGCTCGTCGCTCATCACATCCAGCTCGACGCTCACCCGCGTCACGCCCGCGACCCGTGAGACCGCCTCGGTGACCTCGCGCGTGATGGTCTCGCGCAGGGGGCAGCCGGACACGGTCAGATAGACGCCGACCGCCACGGCCCCGTTCGCCGCGATCTCCACCGATTTGACCATGCCGAGATCGGTGATGGGGCGGTGGATCTCCGGGTCGTTGACCGTCGCGAGCGCGGCGCGCACCGCGTCCTCGCTCGGCGCGGGGCCCTGGGGGGAGCCGTACGTGTCGGTAGCCATGCACCGATGGTACGGCGCCCGCGAGGGCGGCCGGGCGTGGGCCGGAGCAGAGCGGGCAGGGGCCATCCCAGTACGCTGCGGACTGCCGTCGGGGCACCGCATGCCGAGGGCCCGGGAACCGCCGGGCCCGCCGCGATCAGGAGGCAGAGCAGACGTGACCGCATTCCCCCGCACACGGAACGCCGCGCTGGTGGGCGCGGTGTGCACGGCGCTGGCCCTGGCGCTCGCGGGATGCGCAGAAGAGGACCCCGACGCCGGGACGAACGGCGTCGGCAGACTGGCCCCGCAGAAGATCGAGACCAAGGCCCTCAAGGCGGTCGAGGGCGCGACCTCGGTGCGGCTGTCGGGCAGCGTCGTCTCCCAAGGGCGCACGTACCGGATCGACATGCGGCTCAAACAGGGCGAGCGGGGCGGTGGCGTCGGCGAGGTCGCCACCAAGGACTCCACCTTCGAGCTGCTGCGCGTCGGCGACGCGCTCTATCTGAAGGCCGACGCCGACTTCTGGGCCCACCAGCACTCGGGGGAGGCGAGGAAGTCCGACAACTCGGCGGCGGACAAGCTGGAGCACAAGTACGTGAAGGTGCCCAGCGGCGACTCCGCGTACCAGCAGCTCAGCGGCTTCACCGACATGGAGCTGCTGCTGGAGGGGCTGCTCGGGCTGCACGGCCGGCTGACCGCGGGCGACCGGGACTCGGTCGGCGGCGTCCGCACGGTCCGGGTCGAGGCGGGGAACAAGGGCGAGGGCGGCGCGCTGGACGTGTCCCTGGAGGGCACCCCGTATCCGCTGCGGCTCCAGCGCGCGGGCGGCGCGGGCGAGCTCGAACTCGTCGACTGGAACGAGGACTTCACGCTGAAGCCGCCCAGCAAGGACGACATCGTCGACTACGGGAAGCAGATCTCGGCCGCGGGCGGCTAGCCCGTTCTCGGGATCGGGGCCGGCCCGTTCTCGGATCCGGGAAACGGCCCGCTCCCGGATCGAGGTCAGCCCGTTCTCGGACGGGGCGGGCTAGCGCCGCTTCCGCCCGCGCAGCAGCTTCGGCAGCGCCGCGGGGATCGGGCGGCGGGTCGTCGCCGGGGTCGCGGGCGGAACGGCGGCCAGCGAGCCGTCCGGCAACTCGGCGGTGGGACCGGCCGGTTCGAGCCGCAGCACCCGGCACTCCTGCGCCCAGCGCTCGGTCATCCGCTCGGCGTCGGGCGCGTTCAGCCGCTTGCCCTTGAGTTCGGCGGCGGCTGCCTCCCAGGCCTCGCCGCCGGGCGGCAGCTCCACGACACGGGCCTGCCAAGTGACCAGCCGCCCCCACTTGTCCTTGCTGCGCACGGTGACGCAGGCCGAGCCGCCGTCGGTGAGGCCGAGCCCGGTGAACGGCTGCTCGCCGGGGCCGTCGCCGACCAGGCAGGCTCCACCCTCGTGCCAGACGTGCCACAGGGCGCGCGCCGGGGCGGTCGCGCCCGCGTCGCCCCGGACCCAGACGAGGCCGGACTTCTTGGTGGCCTCCTCGATCAGGGCGCGGTCCATGAGGGTCTGCGTCATGCGGACACCCTATTCCAGGCCTTGCACGGGGCCCCGGCCCGCCGTTGGTCCCAGGCTTGTACGGCCCCGGCCCTCCAGGTTCTGTACGGGCCCCCGCCCGCCGTTCCAGTCCCCGGACGACAGTTCCGTACCCTCACCATGCGCCTTACCCTGGGAGGACTTGTCCCCTCCCAGGGTAAGACGCATGGTGAGGGTACGGA
>NZ_LIQY01000380.1 GCF_001418495.1 Streptomyces pathocidini
GTACGGCCTCCTCGGCGCGGGGCTGGACGCCGAGGCGGTCCCAGTCGACGATCGCCACCGGCTCGGCGCCGCGGTAGAGCAGGTTGAGCGGGTGGAAGTCGCCGTGCACCCAGCCCGCCGCCGGGGCCGCGCCCGGGTCGGGGCGGCGGTGGGAGTGGCGCTCCAGCAGGGTGCGGCGCTCCCTGAGTCGGTGCTCGGCCAGTTCGTCGAAGCTGTCGCGGGGGCGGTGGGCGCGGGCGAGGGCCAGTAGCTCCTCGATGAGCGTGAAGGTGCGGGCGGGGTCGGCGCCGGCGAGGGGAGCGCCGGGCCGGGCTTGTGGCGGTTGCCCGGGAGAGGCTTCGCCTGCCGGTAAACCGGCGTCGGCCGGGGCCGAGTGCGGCATCACGCGTTCGAGGCAGGTGTGGACGAGGCCCAGCAGGGCGCCGAGGCGCCGGGACTGGGCGCAGGTGAGCTGGCCGCCGTCGCGGTGGCGGCCGTCGATCCAGGGGTGCAGGGCGTAGCAGCGGCCGCCGATCACCGTGACTGTGCGGCCGTCGGTGTCGGCCAGGGGTGGGGCGACGGGGAGGCCGAGGGCGCCGAGGCGGGCGGTGGCGCCGTGCTGGCGGGCGATGGCGGCGCGGTCGCCGTCGAGGTGGTGCTTGAGGAAGTAGCGGCCGCGGGTGGTGGTCAGGTGGTAGCCGCGGTTGAGCAGCCCCTGGGCGACGGGTTCGCAGGTCAGCGGGGTGCCGGTGCCCTCGTATCTGTGCAGGAGGCGGCCCAGGGCGAGGGGCGCCTCGGGGGCCGGGCACGCGGTGACCGGGTCCGCCGAGACCGTGGCGGTGCGGACCGGGTCTGTGGCGACCGGGTCCGCGGTGCCCATGGGGGCGGAGACCATGGCGGTGGAGACCGGGTTCGCGGTGACCGTGGCGGTGGACAGGGGGGCTACGGGGTTGGCATATGAGCGCGGCACGCGCCAGATGTTAGATGACTACGTCACACACCGTGCTGGGGTCGGTGCACAGGGACACCGGTGAGGTGGTGCACGGTGACGCACTGCGGTTCGATCCGCAGGTACGTGGGCTCGTACGGGACGCCGTCCGCGGTGTCGGGCGCCGGGCCGAACCGCTCCAGCTCCTCGGGGGTCGGGTCGACGATCCGCGCGGTGCCCGCGAACTGCACGGACCAGATGTCCTCGGGCTCCCCGTGTGCGGTGGAGCAGTTGCGGGGCAGGCAGTCGGCGCCGTAGCCGACAACGCTGCCGTCGCAGGCGCGATGGTAGCCCCAGCCTCGGTGGACGCGGAGCAGTACGGTTCCGTCGGTGACGATGTGGCGGGCCACGGCGACGTGGGGCAGGGCCTGCAGGGAGAGCGAGATGCGGCCGTACGCGGTGGTGTGCAGCAGCTCGATGGCGTCGCGCGCCGAGGCGGCGCCGATGAGGTCCGTGGGGGGTCCGGCGAGTTCCTGGGGGGAGACCGTGGCCGCGGGTGCTGTGGGGGCTTCCGAGGGCATGGCTCCAGCCTGGAGGGCGGGCGCGTTCCCCCGATAGGGGCACCGTGCCCGGGAGCTTGGGCCATTGGTCCCGATTCGGAAATCGGCCTCGAATCGGATGCAAGGCCCGAATCGGATGAAGGGCTCGAATCAAGCACAAGGCCTGAATCGAGCACAAGACCCGAATCGGATGCAAGGCCTGCGTCGGATTACGGGAGTGGGGGAGCTGAATTACGGGAGTGGGGAGGGGAACCCCTCAGTTCTTCTCCGCCTGCATCCGGGCCACATAGGCGGCGGCCTGGGAGCGGCGCTCCATGCCGAGTTTCGCCAGCAGGCTGGAGACGTAGTTCTTGATCGTCTTTTCGGCGAGGTGGAGCCGCTCGCCGATGACCCGGTTGGTCAGGCCCTCCCCGATCAGGTCGAGGATCTTCCGCTCCTGGTCGGTGAGGTGGGCGAGGCGCTCGTCGCCCTTGGCGGCCGTGCCGTCGCGCAGCCGCTCCAGGACGCGGGCGGTGGCCACCGGGTCGAGCAGGGACTTTCCGGCTGCCACGTCCCGTACGGCGGCGAGGAGTTCGTTGCCGCGGATGGCCTTGAGGGCGTAGCCGGAGGCGCCGGCCATGATCGCGTCGAAGAGCGCCTCGTCGTCGGCGAACGAGGTGAGCATCAGGCACTTGATGTCCTCGTTCTGCGAGCGGATCTCCCGGCAGACCTCGACCCCGCTGCCGTCCGGCAGCCGCACGTCGAGCACGGCGACGTCGGGGCGGGTGGCCAGGATGCGGGAGAGGGCCTCGGCGGCGGTGCCGGCCTCGCCGACGACCTCGATGTCGTCCTCGACCGAGAGCAGGTCGTGGACTCCGCGGCGGACCACCTCGTGGTCGTCCAGCAGAAATACCGTGATTTTTCCTTCTTCGCGCACGACGTCAGTCTCACACACCAGCTCTTCCCGTGCTCTTGTCCGGCGATATAACGTGCCCCTGTCCCGGCGGCCCGCAAGGCTGTGACCAGTGCTGTTTGCCCAGGATCGGCGATTTACTTGGAAATCCAAGAAAAATCGCAGGTCAGAGGGGTTTCGCAGAGATGTGGAGCACTGGGTAACGTGCCTATTGCAGGCCACGTCCGGGCACCTGTCACACCCGGTTCGGCCGCGTGCACCTACCCCGTGCGCCGTTTCGAAGCGGGTGAGCCCCTCCCAGCCGTTGGCAGGGGGGACCCCAGGCCACCGGCGGATCCCGGGGGCCGGACAGACGGAGGAGCAACCGTGACCGTGGAGAGCACTGCCGCGCGGAAGCCGCGCCGCAGCAGCGGCAAGCGCACCGGCACCCGGAAAACACCGGCGGCCGGCCAGCCCGAGCTCGTACAGCTGCTGACGCCGGAGGGCGAGCGGGTCGAGCACCCCGACTACTTGATCGACCTGACCTCTGACGAGCTGCGCGGCCTGTACCGCGACATGGTCCTGACCCGCCGCTTCGACGGCGAGGCGACCGCGCTCCAGCGCCAGGGCGAGCTGGGCCTGTGGGCCTCGCTCCTCGGCCAGGAGGCCGCCCAGATCGGCTCCGGCCGCGCGCTGCGCGACGACGACTACGTCTTTCCGACCTACCGCGAGCACGGCGTTGCCTGGTGCCGCGGGGTGGACCCGACGAACCTGCTCGGCATGTTCCGCGGGGTCAACCACGGCGGCTGGGACCCCAACAGCAACAACTTCCACCTCTACACGATCGTCATCGGCTCGCAGACGCTGCACGGCGTCGGCTACGCGATGGGCGTGGCCAAGGACGGCGCCGACTCGGCCGTCATCGCGTACTTCGGCGACGGCGCCTCCAGCCAGGGCGACGTGGCGGAGGCGTTCACCTTCTCCGCGGTCTACAACGCGCCGATCGTCTTCTTCTGCCAGAACAACCAGTGGGCGATCTCCGAGCCCACCGAGAAGCAGACCCGGGTCCCGCTCTACCAGCGCGCGCAGGGCTACGGCTTCCCGGGCGTGCGGGTCGACGGCAACGACGTCCTGGCCTGTCTCGCCGTGACCCGCGCCGCGCTGGAGCGGGCCCGCAGCGGCCAGGGCCCGATGCTGGTGGAGGCCTTCACGTACCGCATGGGCGCCCACACCACCTCCGACGACCCGACCCGCTACCGCGCCGAGGACGAGCGGGTCGAGTGGGAGGCCAAGGACCCGATCCAGCGGCTGCGGACGTACCTGGAGAAGGAGGGCTTCGCCGACGCGTCCTTCTTCGCCGAGCTGGAGAAGGAGAGCGACGCGCTCGCCAAGCGGGTGCGCGAGGCGGTGCGGGCCATGCCCGACCCGGAGCCGATGGCGATGTTCGAGCACATCTACGCCGACGGGCACGCGCTCGTCGACGAGGAGCGCGCCCGGTTCGCGGCGTACCAGGCTTCGTTCGCGGACGCGGAGGGCAACTGACCATGGCCATCGAGAAGCTCTCCCTCGCCAAGGCGGTCAACGAGGCGCTCCGCTCCACCATGGAGGCCGACCCCAAGGTCCTCGTCATGGGCGAGGACGTCGGCAAGCTCGGCGGTGTCTTCCGCGTCACCGACGGGCTGCAGAAGGACTTCGGCGAGGACCGGGTGATCGACACCCCGCTCGCCGAGTCCGGCATCATCGGCACCGCGATCGGCCTCGCGCTGCGCGGCTACCGGCCGGTCGCGGAGATCCAGTTCGACGGGTTCGTCTTCCCCGCGTACGACCAGATCGTCACGCAGCTGGCCAAGATGCACGCCCGGGCGCTCGGCAAGGTCAAGCTGCCGGTCGTCATCCGCATCCCGTACGGCGGCGGCATCGGCGCGGTCGAGCACCACAGCGAGTCGCCCGAGGCGCTGTTCGCGCACGTGGCCGGTCTGAAGGTGGTCTCGCCCTCCAACGCCTCGGACGCGTACTGGATGATGCGGCAGGCCGTCGAGAGCGACGACCCGGTCATCTACTTCGAGCCCAAGCGGCGCTACTGGGACAAGGCCGAGGTCGACACGGCCGCGATCCCCGGCCCGCTGCACGCCGCCCGCGTGGCGCGCGAGGGCACGGATCTGACCCTGGCCGCGTACGGGCCGATGGTGAAGGTCTGCCTGGAGGCGGCCGCGGCGGCCGCCGAGGAGGGCAAGTCGCTGGAGGTCGTCGACCTGCGGTCGATGTCGCCGATTGACTTCGACACGGTCCAGCGGTCGGTGGAGAAGACCCGCCGCCTGGTCGTCGTGCACGAGGCGCCGGTGTTCCTGGGCACGGGCGCGGAGATCGCCGCCCGGATCACCGAGCGCTGCTTCTACCACCTGGAGGCACCGGTGCTGCGGGTCGGCGGGATGCACGCGCCGTATCCGCCGGCCCGGTTGGAGGACGAGTACCTGCCGGGGCTCGACCGGGTGCTGGACTCCGTCGACCGCGCACTGGCGTACTGAGGGGCCGAGGAGATCGTGACGATGACTGAGAGCACGACGCCGGGGACTGCCTCCGGGATCCGCGAGTTCAGAATGCCCGACGTGGGCGAGGGGCTCACGGAGGCGGAGATCCTCAAGTGGTACGTCCAGCCGGGCGACACCGTGGCGGACGGGCAGGTGGTCTGCGAGGTGGAGACCGCGAAGGCGGCGGTCGAGCTGCCGATCCCGTTCGACGGGACGGTGCACGAGCTGCGCTTTCCGGAGGGGACGACGGTCGACGTCGGGACGGTGATCATCACTGTCGCGACGGGGGCCGGTGGGGCGCCGGCCGAGTCGGCGGCTGTTCGCGAGGCGGCGGGGTCCGCTGGGGCGGTGGCTGCGGGCGACCAGGCCGCTCCGTCCGCTCCGGCTGCCTCGGACGAGGAGATCGAGCCGGAGGGCCGCCAGCCGGTCCTGGTCGGCTACGGCGTCTCCGCGTCGTCGACGAAGCGGCGGCCGCGGAAGCCGCAGGCGGCGCCTTCCGTGCCCGGGCAGCCGGGCGCGGCCGAGGGCGGGCCGCGGCGGCCCGAAGCGGCGGCGATCCAGGCGGAGTTCAACGGGCACGCGGCGGTGGTCGAGGGACCCACGGGTGTCGCGGGTGCTGCCCCCGCTGCCGTACGGCCCGGGGGCCGGCCGGCCGGTTCGGCGGCGCCCTCCGTCCCCGGGGGCCGTCCGCTGGCGAAGCCGCCGGTGCGGAAGCTGGCCAAGGACCTGGGGATCGACCTGGCCACGGTCACGCCGACGGGCCCCGACGGGATCATCACGCGCGAGGACGTGCACGCGGCGGCGTCGGCGGTGTCCGTCGTGCCCGCCCCCGAGGCGGCGGCTCTTGCCGAGCCTGTGCCCGCCGCCGCCGGTCCGGCCCGCGAAATCCGCATCCCCATCAAGGGCGTGCGGAAGGCCACGGCCCAGGCGATGGTCGCGAGCGCGTTCACGGCGCCGCATGTCACGGAGTTCATCACCGTGGACGTGACGCGCACGATGAAGCTCGTCCAGGAGCTGAAGCAGGACCCGGACATGGCGGGCCTGCGGATCAACCCGCTGCTGCTGGTGGCGAAGGCGCTCCTGCTGGCGATCCGGCGGAACCCGGAGGTCAACGCGGCCTGGGACGAGGCGAACCAGGAGATCGTGCGCAAGGAGTACGTGAACCTGGGCATCGCCGCGGCGACCCCGCGCGGTCTGATCGTCCCGAACATCAAGGACGCCCAGGCCAAGACCCTGCCCGAACTGGCCTCCGCGCTGGGTGAGTTGGTGTCCACGGCCCGCGAGGGCAAGACCTCGCCGGCGGCGATGCAGGGCGGCACGGTGACGATCACCAACGTCGGCGTCTTCGGCGTCGACACCGGCACGCCGATCCTCAACCCCGGCGAGTCCGCGATCCTCGCCTTCGGCGTCATCTGGCTGCGGGTGAGCTATCCGCGGCTGCGCGAGGACCAGTTGCAGAAGCTCGCCTGGACCGTGCTCATCCCGCTCGCGCTCGCCCAGATCGCGCTCACCGGCGTGGTGAAGGTGGTGATCTCCTGATGCCCCCCGTCCCCGGCAGCGGCCTGGCCAAGGGCCTGGCCGTCACCCTGCGCACGATGACGCGGAAGGCGCACACCGCGCAGTACCCGGACGCGCAGCCCGAACTGCCGCCGCGCAGCCGCGGCGTGATCGGGCTCTTCGAGGAGAACTGCACGGTCTGCATGCTGTGCGCCCGCGAGTGCCCCGACTGGTGCATCTACATCGACTCCCACAAGGAGACGGTGCCGCCCGCGGTCCCCGGCGGGCGCGAGCGCAGCCGCAACGTGCTGGACCGCTTCGCGATCGACTTCTCGCTCTGCATGTACTGCGGCATCTGCATCGAGGTGTGCCCCTTCGACGCGCTGTTCTGGTCCCCGGAGTTCGAGTACGCGGAAGAGGACATCCTCGATCTGACCCATGAGCGGGACAAGCTCCGCGAGTGGATGTGGACGGTGCCCGCGCCGCCCGCGCTCGACGCGGCGGCCGAGGACCCGAAGGAGCTGGGCGCGGCGCGCAAGACCGCCGACAGACTCGCGGCGGCCGAGCAGGCCACCGAAGCAGCCACCCAGCAGGACCAGCGGGAGGACCAGCAGCCGCAGGAGGGCGACGCGTGACCCTCGCAGCCACCACTCACGGCTTCCTTTCCCCGACCGGCGTCGAGATCGCGTTCCTCCTCGTCGGTCTCGTCACGCTCGGGGCGGCCCTGGTCACCGTCACCACCAAGCAGCTGGTGCACGCCGCGCTCTGGCTGGTCGTGGCGCTTGGCGGGCTCGCCGTCGAATACCTGCTCCTCACGGCCGAGTTCATCGCCTGGGTGCAGGTGCTGATCTACGTCGGCTCCGTCGTGGTCCTCCTCCTCTTCGGGCTGATGCTCACCAGGGCGCCCATCGGCCGCTCCCCGGACGCCGATTCGGGCAACCGCCCGGCCGCGCTGGCCGTGGCCGTCGCCGCCGCGGCCGCCCTCGTATGGGTCGTCGTGGACGCCTTCCGGGCGACCTGGATCGACCTCGGCGGACCGGCCCAGGGCTCCACCGAGGTGACCGGCGCGTTCCTCTTCCGGCACTGGGTGCTGCCGTTCGAGGCCCTCTCCGTGCTGCTGCTCGCCGCGCTCGTCGGCGCGATCGTCCTGTCCCGCAAGCGCGGTGCCGACGACGGCGCCGGCCAAGGTGCCCCCCAGGCCAAGGAGCGGCGCTGACATGCACCTCGCCTACCCGGCGGTCCTCGCCGTCCTCCTCTTCTGCACCGGTCTCTACGGCGTGCTCGCCCGGCGCAACGCGATCCTGGTCCTGATGTCGGTCGAGCTGATGCTCAACGCCGTCAACCTCAACCTCGTCGCCTTCGACGTCTGGCTCCGCGACACCCTGCACGCGGGCCAGGCGCTGACCCTCTTCACCATCGCCATCGCCGCCGCCGAGATCGGCATCGGGCTGGCCATCGTGCTGCTCGTCCACCGCAACCGCGGCAGCTCGGACATCGACCGGCTCCGCGACCTCGCCGAGCCGCCGGGCGGACCGGGTACAAGACCGGGCTCGGGTACGGGCCTGGGCGCGGGCCCGGGGCAGGACGCTGAGGAGGCGCCCCAACAGACCACCTCGGCCCGGCAGTCGGAGGCCGCCGCGTGACGACCACGACCCTCGCCGTCCTCGTCCCGCTGCTGCCCTTCCTCGGGGCCGCGGCGGGTCTGCTGCTGGGCCGCCGCGCCCCCGGCTTCGTCCGGCCGCTCGCCATCCTGCCGACCCTGCTCGCCGCCGCGCTCGCCGTCGTCGTGGCCGTGCGGCAGGGCGGGGGAGAGACCATCGACGCCGCGACACAGCTGACCCCCACCGGCTCGGTGCCCATCGACCTCGCGCTCCGCCTCGACGGCTTCGCCGCCCTCGTGGCGGTCCTGGTCGGCATCGTCGCCTCCTGCGTGCAGCTCTACTCCACCGGCTACCTGCGCAACGACCCGCGCTACCCCTCGTACGCCGCGCTCGTCTCCCTGTTCACCTCCGCGATGCTGCTCGTCGTCTACTCAGGCGACCTGATGGTGCTGCTGGTCGGCTGGGAGATCATGGGCATCTGCTCGTACTTCCTGGTCGGCCACTACTGGGAGACCGAGGCCGCCCGCTCGGCGTCGATCAAGGCCTTCCTGGTCACCAAGCTCGGCGACGTCCCCTTCCTCTTCGGCCTGTTCGCGCTCGCCGCGGACGCCGGGACCTTCCGCATCAACGGCATCCTGACCGCTGCCGTCTCCGGCGACGGCCTGGACCACCCCACCCTCATCGCGCTGCTGCTGCTCGCCGGCGTCGCGGGCAAGTCGGCCCAGTTCCCGCTGCACACCTGGCTGCCCGACGCGATGGCGGGCCCGACCCCGGTCTCCGCCCTCATCCACGCCGCCACCATGGTCGCGGCCGGTGTCTACTTCATCGCTCGGCTCCTCCCCGTCTTCACCGCCTCCGCCGCGGCACTGATCGTCATGGCCGCGATGGCCGCCGCCACCATGGTCGGCTCCGCCCTGGCCGCCTTCGCGCAGGACGACATCAAGCGCGTGCTGGCCTACTCGACGGTCGGCCAACTCGGCTACATGACCGGCGCCCTGGCCGTCGGCGACCGCGGCGCCGCCGTCTTCCACCTCATCTCGCACGGCGCGTTCAAGGCCCTCCTCTTCCTCGGCGCCGGCGTGGTCATCGCCGCCGCGGGCACCAACTCCCTTGCCGCCATGGCCCGCATGAGCGGTCTCGCTCGGCGCGTCCCCGACGCGTTCTGGACCATGACCGTCGCCCTCCTCGCGCTCGCCGCCATCCCGCCGTTCGCGGGCTTCTTCTCCAAGGAAGCGGTACTCGGCGCCGCCGAGACCGCCGCGCTCGGACACGGCCCCACTGGCCACGCCGCCCACATCCCCGGCGCCGCGGGCTGGATCGTGCTCGTCTCCGGTCTGCTCACCGCCCTCCTCACCGCGGGCTACGCCGCCCGCCTCTGGCTGCTGGCCTTCCGCGGCCAGGGCACGCCCGCCCCGGACCTCGGCCGTCAGCCGGCCGTCATGAACGCCGTGCTGTGGGTGCTCTTCGTGCCCACCGCCGCCTTCGGCGTCTGCGTCGGGCTGCTGCCCGACTGGTTCGACGGCCGCTCGCTGGCCCCGACCCTCGCCACCTCCGTTCTCGGCACCGGTCTCGCCCTGGTCGGCGCCCTCGTCACGTACGCGGTCTGGCGCCACACCACGGCCCTCGCCCGCAAGATCCCGGTCGGCGTCGCAGCCGCGCATCCGCACACCGAGCCCGCGCTCACCGAGATCGAGGCCATCGAGACCCACGAGGCCGTGTACGGAGACATCGGTGCGGCCGACGACCCGGCCGACCCGGGCCGCCTCATCCTCGGCCCCCTCCACCGCCCCGCGGCCCACGGCTTCCACCTCGACGCCGTCTACGCGGCCCTGTTCGTCCGCCCAGTCCGCGCCGCCGCCGAACTCGTACGGTTCCTCGACCGCGAGGTCGTCGACACCTACGTCCGCGCCGCGGGCGGCGCCCCCCGCCTGCTCGGCGCGGCCGTCCGCCGCGCGCAGACCGGAAACGTGCAGACCTATCTCGGCGCCCTGCTCGCCGGCTCCGTCGTCCTGGCTATCGCCGCCGTCCTCCTCGCCGCCGGAGCGTGAGCCGTGCCTGGCCTGATCAATGACACCGTCCTGCAGTACCTCCTCGCGGCCGTCGTCGTCCTCCCCCTCATCGGCGCGGGCGCCGCCCTGCTGCCCGCCCCACCCGGCCTCAGGGGCCGCGGCCCC
>NZ_LIQY01000381.1 GCF_001418495.1 Streptomyces pathocidini
GTCCCAGCCCAGCACCGGCGCCATCAGCTCCGCGCACTCCCGCGCGGACCGCGTCCCCCGGTCGAAGGTCTCGATCGAGATGCGGGTACGGCGCGTCAGCACGTCGTCCAGATGGCGCGCGCCCTCGTGCGAGGCCGCGTACACGATCTCGGCGCGCAGGTAGTCGTCCGCGTGCGCGAGCGGCTCACCGAGCCCCGGGTCGTGCTCCACCAGCTCCAGCAGCTCCTCGGTCAGCGACCCGTACCGGTTGAGCAGATGCTCGACCCGCGCCACGTGCAGCCCCGTGCGGGCGGCGATGCGCGCCCGCGCGTTCCACAGCGCCTTGTAGCCCTCCGCGCCCACCAGCGGCACGTCCTCGGTGACGCAGTCCGCGACCCGCTGGTCGAGCCCGTGGACGGCGGCGTCCACCGCGTCCTTGGCCATCACGCGGTACGTCGTGTACTTGCCGCCCGCGATCACCACGAGCCCCGGTACGGGGTGCGCGACCGTGTGCTCGCGCGACAGCTTGCTGGTGGCCTCCGACTCGCCCGCCAGCAGCGGCCGCAGCCCCGCGTACACGCCCTCCACGTCGTCCCGCGTCAGCGGCACCGCGAGCACCGAGTTGACGTGCTCCAGCAGGTAGTCGATGTCCGCGCTGGAGGCCGCGGGGTGCGCCTTGTCGAGGTCCCAGTCGGTGTCGGTGGTGCCCACGATCCAGTGCCGCCCCCACGGGATCACGAACAGCACGCTCTTCTCGGTCCGCAGGATCAGCCCGGT
Source organism: Streptomyces pathocidini (assembly GCF_001418495.1). Classification (GTDB taxonomy): domain Bacteria; phylum Actinomycetota; class Actinomycetes; order Streptomycetales; family Streptomycetaceae; genus Streptomyces; species Streptomyces pathocidini. The sequence continues at coordinate 757 of NZ_LIQY01000381.1, forward strand.
CGCCGAGTGGATCCGGTCCTTGGGCACGACGAGGTGGATGCCCTTGGAGGCGCGTACGTGGAACTGGCCGCGCTCGCCGATCAGCGCCTGGGTGTCGTCCGTCCACACCCCGGTCGCGTTGACGATCTGCTTGGCCCGGATCTCGTACTCCCCGCCCCCCTCGACGTCCTGCACCCGGGCGCCGACCACGCGCTCGCCCTCGCGCAGGAAGCCGATGACCCGCGCCCGGTTGGCGGCCTCCGCGCCGTAGGCGACGGCGGTGCGGACGAGGGTGGTGACGTAGCGCGCGTCGTCCATCTGCGCGTCGTAGTACTGCAGGGCCCCGACCAGCGCGTCCCGCTTCAGACAGGGCGCCACCCGCAGCGCGTTCCGCCGCGAGAGGTGGCGGTGCGTCGGCAGACCGCGGCCGTGACCGGAGGAGACGGACATGCTGTCGTAGAGCGCCACGCCGGACCCGGCGTACCAGCGCTCCCAGCCCTTGTGCTGGAGCGGGTAGAGGAACGGCACCGGCTTGACCAGGTGCGGGGCCAGCCGCGACAGCAGCAGCCCGCGCTCCTTGAGCGCCTCCCGTACGAGCGCGAAGTCCAGCATCTCCAGATAGCGCAGCCCGCCGTGGATGAGTTTGCTCGACCGGCTGGAGGTGCCGGACGCCCAGTCGCGGGCCTCCACGATCCCGGTGGACAGCCCTCGGGTCGCCGCGTCGAGCGCGGTGCCCGCACCGACGACGCCCGCTCCCACGACCAGAATATCCAGCTCGTGTTCCGCCATTCGGGCGAGCGACGCTCCGCGCTCCGCCGGTCCCAGTGTCGCTGTCCTCACCGCTGCCTCCCGTTGTGGTCCGGGTCGCTCCTGCCCGCGTTGCTGGATTCTCACCGCCTCGCGGGTCCGCAACCCCCCTGTGCCCGCCTGGGCAACACCGATGCCTCCACCATCAGCCAATACTCAATATCAGTCATATGTGTGCTTAGCCTTACATAGAGCCTCAAAAGATTGTCCCGGGAAGGACGGCCACCAGCCATGCCCGCAGACCTCGCCGTCATCGGACTCGGACACCTCGGCCTCCCCCTCGCCCAGGCCGCCACCGCCGCCGGCATCCCCACCATCGGCTTCGACCCCGACGCCTGGGCCGTCGCCGAGCTGCGCGCGGGCCGTCCCCCGGTGGACGGCTCGCTCACCGCCGCCGAGATCCGCCGCATGCTCTCCGGCGGCTTCCGCGCCACCACAGACCCGGCCGAGCTGGGCCGGGTCCGCACGGCCGTGATCTGCGTGCCCACCCCGCTCGGCGAGGACCATGCGCTGGACCTGACGGCGGTCGGCGAGGCGGCTCGCGCGCTGGCCGCCCGGCTGCGCCCGCGGGCGACCGTCATCCTGGAGTCGACCGCCTACCCCGGCACCACCGAGGAGTTCCTCCGTCCGATCCTGGAGTCCTCGGGCCTGCTGGCGGGCCGCGACTTCCACCTCGCGTACTCCCCCAGCCGCCTGGACCCCGGCAACCGCCGCTTCGGCTACGCCAACACCCCCAAGGTGATCGGCGGTCTGACCCCCGCCTGCACCGAGGCCGCGGCGGCCTTCTACGGGCGTCTCACCGACCGCGTCGTGCGCGCGCGCGGCCCGCGCGAGGCCGAGGCGGTCAAGGTGCTGGAGACCAACTACCGGCACGTGAACATCGCACTCGTCAACGAGATGGCGGTCTTCTGTCACGACATCGGCGTCGACCTGTGGGACGTGGTGCGCTGCGCCGAGACCAAGCCGTTCGGCTTCCAGGCCTTCCGCCCTGGCCCCGGGGTCGGCGGCCACGCGGCCCCCATCGACCCCAACTACCTGTCGTACAAGGGCCGTTCGCTGGGGTATCCGCTGCGGATGGTGGAGCTGGCGCAGGAGGTCAACGGCCGCATGCCGCGCTATGTGATCCAGCGCTGCGCGACCCTCCTCAACGAGCACGGCAAGTCCGCGCGCGGGGCCCGCGTCCTGCTGCTGGGCGTCACGTACAAGCCGGACATCGGCGACCAGGAGGGCTCCCCGGCCCGCGAGATCGCCTCCCGGTTGATGGAGATGGGCGCCCAGCTGAGCTACCACGACCCGTACGTCCCGCAGTGGACCGTCCTCGACCGCCCTATCCCCCGCGCCGACTCCCTCTACGAGGCCGCCTCGGCCGCCGACCTCACCCTCCTCCTCCAGCACCACCGCACCTACGACCTCCAGGGCCTGGCCGTGAAGGCCCAACTCCTCCTGGACGCCCGGGGCGCTACCCCCGCGGGAGCCGCGCACCGGCTGTGAGCCGGCGCAGCGGGCGGGATGCGTTCAGCGGCACCCTTTGCCACTACGCCTGCCGCTAGCTACGCCGCAGGCGGTGCGAAGGCGCGCGCTGTGCACGGTGCGGTCTCGGCGGACATCCGGACACCCCCGGGGGGCAACTCCACTCCGCAGCCGATCCGGATGCCCGACGGAAGCTCGCTGTCTGCGCCGATCCTCGCCTTTTCGCCGACGACCACGGAGTCGAGGCTGCTCCCCGACCCGACCTCGGCGAAGCGGCCCAGCACGGAGCGGCGGATGTCGGCATGTGCACCGACAGAGGCACCGGGCAGCACCACGCTGCCCTCGATCACGGCTCCCACACCGACCCTGGCCCCCTCACCAACCACCGTGCCGCCGCTCAGTACGGCGCCGGCGTCGACCTGCGCTCCAGGCAGCACCAGGGCATCACCGACAGGGCCCGGCAAGGCCGGGGAATCGACCCGGCCGCGGACCAGGTCGGCAGAACCCTGGATGAAGGCCGCGGGGGTGCCGAGGTCGAGCCAGTAGTCACCGTCCAGCACCCCCCGCAGGTACGCACCACTGGCAACGAGCTCTGGGAAGACCTCGCGTTCCACGGACACCGCGCGGCCGGGCGGGATGCGGTCGATGACCGAGCGGGTGAACACGTAGCAGCCCGCGTTGACCTGGGCCGCGCCGATCGGCCCCGAGGCATCCGGCTTCTCCAGGAAGTCCAGGATCCGGCCGTCGGCGTCCGTCGACACCAGACCGAACGCACGCGGATCGGGGACCCGGGTCAGATGAAGGGTCACATCCGCCCCGGACTCCCGGTGCCCCTCACGCAGCCCTGCGATGTCCAGGTCGGAAAGGATGTCGCCATTGAAGATCAGTACGGGCTCATTGCCCTTGCTCCGCAGCTTCTCGGCAGCACCCCGAATGGCACCGCCGGTACCAAGCGGCTCGTCCTCCACCACGTAATCCAGTTCAAGCCCCAGCCCGGACCCGTCGCCGAACTCCGCCGCGAACATCTCCGCGCGATAGGACGTCGCAAACACCACGCGGGTGACGCCGGCAGCTGCCGCGCGCGCCAACTGGTGGGTGAGGAAGGGGACTCCCGCGACTGGAAGCAGGGGCTTGGGGGTGTGGCTGGTCAGGGGGCGGAGCCGGGCGCCCTGGCCGCCTACGAGAAGAATCGCTTCAGTCATTTCATGTCGTCCATGTATCGCGCGTAGTGATGAATTCTTTCAGGGGCGGTAAATTCACTGCTCGGCAGCTTCCCCCGGGCCCTCATATTCCGAATTAAAGCATTCCTTGACAGCCGCCTCCGTCTTCGGGCGGCCGGCGAAGTTCAACCGGGAATCCACAGTGTCATTGGGGGCGACTCGAGGGTCGTCCTCAAAGGAAACCGACCACCAGTAGACACCGGCCATCTGCCGCTCCTGGACCACACGGCACACGGCCGTGTACCAGTTGGCCTGCACATCCGGGTTGACCGGCCCCTTGGCGTAGGCATCGCCCGGCGCATGATAAGCGCCGTCCCTGGCTCCGATTCCGGCCTCGGACAGAAGGACTCCGGGCAAGTCCCCTTGGGATTTTTTGTTCAGCCAGGTGTGCCACCCCTCGACGAGCCGATCGACCGAAGCCCCGTCCGATACCTTGATGGGGAAATACGCGTCGACACCCAAGTGCCTGACCGGAACATCAATGTGCCCGGCTACGTAGTTGTCCCAGTTCGCGTCGTACTCGATCTCACCGGAGTAGAGTCCCTCGGCCGAGGTGACCAGAGCATCCCAGCCCGGGTCGCCCTCCATGGAGTTGAGCTCGGTCCCGATCGCGAAGGTAGCGACACCCACTTCTTCGGCGATCTCGAGATAGGGTGAAAGGAAATCCTGGTACGAGGTGAACCAAGCCGCCCTGTCCGCCGGTTCGATATTTCCGCGCCACCCCTTGGGCGGATTCAGCGCCTGTTCGTCCATGATGGGGCGCAACGTCGTACGCAACCCGGCCTCCCGGAATACGTTCAGCACCCGCGTCGTCCTCGCAGGGGAGGGGGTCATGGCACCAGCGGTGATTTCTGTCGAAGAAATTCCACCGGTGTAGAACGGGAACGACAGAGAAACCGAGTTCGCGCCGAGGTCGACAAGGTAATCGGCGTGCTTGCGCGCCTGCTTGGCAATAAAGTCGACCGACCACTTCTGGTTGTCCTCCCAGTAGATCTGCACGCCCCACTGCGGCGCCCCCGGCTGCCAGACCTTACTGACCTTCTTGGTCACTTCCCGATTTTCGTTGTTTTTCTTAGGTGGACTGCTGCTTCGATCCGGCTTCGGAGCGGCCGCCGCACTCGGCGGGCTTTCCTCACTACCACCAAGGAAAAGTCCGGGAAGTAGCGATCCGGGCTTCCAGCGCACCAGGTGATCCCCGAAAACAAGAGGGACCACAACGACGACGGCGAGAACCATACTGGGAAATACCGCGAGCAGCGGCAGTCGCGAACGCTTCATCAGGTTCCTCAAATTTTCCGCGTCAGGCAGGCTTGGCGATCACGACGAACTTGTTCTCCTCGCGCCGGACGAACCTCAGGAAGCCCTTGAAGCCGCCGAGTCCTTCCAACACCGAGAAAACCGGGATGAGCGCGACCACGACGATCGGCTCCCACCACTTGCGGTGCCCCCTGGCCGAGGCGAGGGCGTTGAGTCGCAACCCCTCCCAATAAGTCCAGATCACATAGGCGAAATTGAGAGCCCACAGGATCACCACGGACTGGGCCAGAGGAGACGTGTTCAGGTCGCCTATCAGGAACCCAACGGCCAGCACCACGGCGATGTGCTGGAACGGCCCCAGGATCCACGTCACCACGCAGGCCGAGAGGAACCAGCGGTAGCGCAGCGGGATGGACCGGTTGAAGCACAGCGCGACGAGCCCCCAGGCCCAGCGCTCCCGCTGCTTGACGAAGTCCTTGGCGCTCGCCGGGGAAGCGCCGTAGCACCGCCCGTTGAACCAGTCACTGCGGCCTGGAAAGCGCTGGCAGAAGGTCAGCGCGAGCTGAGCGTCCTCGACGATCGCCTTGGGTCCGAAATCCCAGCCGATGGTTGCCTCGATCGAGGCCCTCAGCACCAACAGTTCACCGTGCACCCCGGCGGCGGGGGTGCCGAGCCCGGTGAGGGCCCGGAAGCGGGCTACGTCGTCGGCGGGGCGCACGGCGTCGGCAAGCCACGTGAACCGGTTGACCGCGTTCTCCCGCGGATAGGTCAGGATGCCTTGCGCCATGTGCTTGGCATGTGCGGGATCGGCTCTGCGCTGCCGATTGATGAACTGGGCGAGCGAGGCACCCGTATCGGGACCGACCCCTGTGTCGTCATCCATGTGCAGGACCCACACGTTGTCCAGGGCCTCCCCCTGGGCGATACGCAGATCATGCGCATAGTGGTTCGCGCGGGCTTTGAAACGGGTGCCATTGGGCGTCTGGTAGGCCTTCGGAACCGTCACTATCCGGACCGAGGGATGCGCCGCAGCCAGCTGGTCGATGTCCTCGGCGGCCTCGCAGCCCTCCTCGGTCAGCACATCGATCCTCAGATGCGGGAAGAACTCCGGGAGATGCTCCACGTACGAAAGGACAGACCGCTCGAGCGCCGGAAAGGTGTCATGGCGGCCGATCGTCGGCACGAGGACGATCAGGAAATCCTGTTCGGCAGGGGAGGGCGGGATCATGACCTCACTGCGGCGCACGCGCCGCCGGATCAGCAACGCACCCTGGATTCCCACCAGCACGCCCACCACCGGGAGCGACCAGACGATCGTGAGCACCCAACTCAGCGGTGAACTGGCAGGCTTGTAGGACCACAAGCCGAGGGCGAGCAGCAGAAGGAAAGGAAGCGTGAACGGCAGAATGCCCGGCTTCCAGTCGGCCGTGCGCTTCGCCAACCTTTCGCTATGACGAGAGCGAGACCGACCGCTATCGGCGATGCTCGGTGCCATGGCGGCTGAACCCTTTCGTGCCTAGGCGTTGCGTCGTCAGGCATCACAGGACGTGGCTCAGAGATGCGTCATCGCACAATGGCCGAGCCGTGAAGCCCCTCCGACTTGCGCATAGGCGCGGCCTGACGGAACACGCAGCGCCCTCTCGCAAGTTGACTCAGCCATTTCCTACCATGCCGCTTTCAACGATTCTGGAGGTATGGCATGAATAAGGACCGATGGAGCCCCCTAAAGAAAACACGGGAGATCTCCAAAGAGCCATGCACATCACCCCATGTCAAAGGGGCCCCAACCGCCTTTGCGGTGGGGCCCCTTGACATGTGCGCCGTCCTACGTCACCTGCTGTGGCGCGAGTCCGCGATCGTGACCTCGACCCGCTGGAACTCCTTGAGTTCGCTGTACCCGGTCGTCGCCATCGCCCGGCGCAGCGCGCCGAAGAAGTTCATCGAGCCGTCGGGGATGTGCGAGGGGCCGAGGAGGATCTCCTCGGTCGTGCCGACCGCGCCGAGGTTCATCCGCTTGCCGCGCGGCACCTCGTCGTGCACGGCCTCCATGCCCCAGTGGTGCCCGCGGCCCGGCGCGTCCGTGGCGCGGGCCAGCGGGGAGCCCATCATGACGGCGTCGGCGCCGCAGGCGATGGCCTTCGGCAGGTCGCCGGACCAGCCGACCCCGCCGTCGGCGATGACGTGCACATACCGCCCGCCGGACTCGTCCATGTAGTCCCGCCGGGCCGCCGCCACGTCGGCGACCGCGGTCGCCATCGGCACCTGGATGCCCAGCACGTTGCGGGTGGTGTGCGCGGCCCCGCCGCCGAAGCCCACCAGCACGCCCGCCGCGCCCGTACGCATCAGGTGCAGCGCCGCGGTGTACGTGGCGCAGCCGCCGACGATCACCGGCACGTCCAGCTCGTAGATGAACTGCTTGAGGTTGAGCGGCTCGGCGGCACCCGACACGTGCTCCGCGGAGACGGTGGTACCGCGGATCACGAAGATGTCGACGCCCGCGTCCACGACCGCCTTGGAGAACTGCGCGGTCCGCTGCGGCGACAGCGCGGCGGCGGTGACGACACCCGAGTCGCGCACCTCCTTGATGCGCTGGCCGATCAGCTCCTCCTTGATGGGGGCGGCGTAGATCTCCTGCATCCGGCGGGTGGCGGCGCGCTCGTCCAGCTCGGCGATCTCGGCGAGCAGCGGCTCCGGGTCCTCGTAACGCGTCCACAGGCCCTCGAGGTTGAGCACCCCGAGCCCGCCCAGCTCACCGATGCGGATCGCGGTCTGCGGGGAGACCACGGAGTCCATGGGGGCCGCGAGGAACGGCAGCTCGAAGCGGTAGGCGTCGATCTGCCAGGCGATCGAGACCTCCTTCGGGTCGCGGGTGCGCCGACTCGGCACGACGGCGATGTCGTCGAACGCGTACGCCCTGCGGCCGCGCTTGCCGCGCCCGATCTCGATCTCAGTCACGTGTGTGGCCCTTCCTTCAACGTCAGCGCTTACCAGTATCCCCGACCGGGCACCGCGAAGCCCGCGAGCCCCTGGGGCCCGCGGGCTTCGGAGAACACCCGGGAACGTTACCGGCGGTTGTAGTTCGGGGCTTCCGTCGTCATCTGGATGTCGTGCGGGTGGCTCTCCTTGAGCCCCGCCGCCGTGATCCGCACGAAGCGGCCCTTGTCCTTCAGCTCCGGCACGTCGGCCGAGCCCACGTAGCCCATCGAGGCGCGCAACCCGCCGACCAGCTGGTGGGCGACCGAGGCCAGCGGCCCGCGGTAGGGCACCTGGCCCTCGATGCCCTCGGGCACCAGCTTGTCCTCGGAGAGGACGTTGTCCTGGAAGTAGCGGTCCTTGGAATACGAGCGGGCCTGGCCGCGCGACTGCATCGCGCCCAGCGAGCCCATGCCCCGGTAGGACTTGAACTGCTTCCCGTTGATGAAGACCATCTCGCCCGGCGACTCCTCGCAGCCGGCCAGCAGGCTGCCCAGCATCACGGTGTCCGCACCCGCCGCGATCGCCTTGGCGATGTCACCGCTGAACTGCAGCCCGCCGTCGCCGATCAGCGGCACGCCCGCGGAACGGCACGCGCGCGCGGCCTCGTAGATCGCCGTCACCTGCGGCACGCCGATACCCGCGACCACGCGGGTGGTGCAGATCGAGCCGGGCCCCACGCCGACCTTCACGCCGTCCACGCCCGCGTCGATCAGCGCCTGCGCACCGTCGCGGGTGGCGACGTTGCCGCCGACGACATCGACGGCGATGTTGGACTTGACCTTGGCGATCATGTCGAGAATGCCGCGGCTGTGGCCGTGCGCGCTGTCCACGACCAGGAAGTCGGCCCCGGCCTCGACCAGCGCCTGCGCCCGCTCGTACGCCTCGTCGCCGACGCCGACCGCCGCGCCGACGACCAGCCGGCCCTCGGCGTCCTTGGCCGCGTTCGGGTACTTCTCGGCCTTCACGAAGTCCTTGACCGTGATGAGGCCCTTGAGCACCCCGGTCTCGTCGACCAGCGGCAGCTTTTCGATCTTGTGGCGGCGCAGCAGCTCCATGGCGTCCTCGCCGGAGATGCCGACCCTGCCGGTGACCAACGGCATCGGCGTCATGACCTCGCGGACCTGGCGGCTGCGGTCCATCTCGAAGGCCATGTCGCGGTTGGTCACGATGCCCAGCAGCTTGCCGGCCGCGTCCGTCACCGGGACGCCGCTGATGCGGAACTTGCCGCACAGCGCGTCGGCCTCGCGCAGCGTCGCGTCCGGGCGGACGGTGATCGGGTCCGTCACCATGCCGGACTCGGACCGCTTGACCAGGTCGACCTGGTTGGCCTGGTCCTCGACGGACAGGTTGCGGTGCAGCACGCCCGCGCCGCCCTGCCGCGCCATGGCGATGGCCATCCGGGCCTCGGTGACCTTGTCCATCGCGGCGGACAGCAGCGGGATGTTGACCCGCACGTTGCGGGAGATGCGGGACGAGGTGTCGACCGCGTTCGGCAGCACCTCGGAGGCGCCCGGCAGCAGCAGCACGTCGTCGTATGTCAGCCCGAGCATCGCGAACTTCTCGGGCATTCCGTCGACGTTGTCAGTCATGACACCTTCCCCAATGCTCTTGCCCCGGCGCGGACTCCCATGCTAACGGCCTCGACAGGTGTCCCAACCCACGAGCGCTGAGGCCCCGATCACTTGTACGTTCCTACGAGTACGAGTTCCTGCGAGCCCGGGAGTGTGCGTTCCTACGAGCCCGGGGAGCGCGCCGTCACCCGAGGCTCGCGGCCTACTGCTCGGCCAGCGCCCGCAGCCTGCTGAGCGCCCGGTGCTGGGCGACCCGTACCGCCCCGGGCGACATGCCGAGCATCTGCCCGGTCTCCTCGGCGGTCAGCCCGACCGCGACCCGCAGCAGCACCAGCTCGCGCTGGTGCTCGGGGAGGTTGGCGAGCAGCTTCCTGGCCCACTCGGCGTCGCTGCTGAGCAGCGCCCGCTCCTCGGGGCCCAGCGAGTCGTCCGGTTGCTCGGGCATCTCGTCGGAGGGCACGGCCGTACTACCGGGCCCGCGCATCGCCGCGCGCTGGAGGTCGGCGACCTTGTGCGCGGCGATCGCGAAGACGAAGGCCTCGAAGGGGCGCCCGGTGTCGCGGTAGCGCGGCAGCGCGCACAGCACCGCCAGGCACACCTCCTGCGCCAGGTCGTCCACGAAGTGCCGCGCGTCCCCCGGCAGTCGGGACAGCCGGGTGCGGCAGTAGCGGAGCGCGAGGGGGTGGACATGGGCCAGCAGGTCATGCGTGGCCCGCTCGTCCCCCTCGGCCGCGCGGTGGACGAGATCTCCGATCTCCCCCGGGCCACCGGCCGTGGGGGAGCCCAGGTTCTCGTCCTCGCGCATCGGTCCATGGTGCCTCGGCGGCAGACCATCCGGGCCACCGCGTCCGTACTTGTGCACCGAAGCGTTATGAGTGGGTGCGCCGGCAGTCACGTCCTGCACCCTCCCCCCGACCGAGCTGTCCCCGAGGAATACATACCTCCAAGGATGCGGCAGTCAGCGCGAAACGTGGACACCCCGGTCGGCGCCCGTCGGCCGCCCCGCCCGCGAGAGCACGGGCGGGGGCCCTCACTCCCCCGCTGCGAACCACCCGGAGCGGCCTAGCGGACCAGGCCCCAGCGGAATCCGAGCGCCACGGCGTGCGCCCGGTCCGAGGCGCCGAGCTTCTTGAACAGCCGCCGCGCGTGGGTCTTGACCGTGTCCTCGGACAGGAACAGCTCACGCCCGATCTCCGCGTTGGAGCGGCCGTGGCTCATACCCTCGAGCACCTGGATCTCGCGCGCCGTCAGGGTCGGCGCGGCGCCCATCTCGGCGGACCGCAGCCGGCGCGGCGCGAGCCGCCACGTCGGGTCGGCGAGCGCCTGTGTGACGGTGGCCCGCAGTTCGGCGCGCGAGGCGTCCTTGTGCAGGTAGCCGCGGGCACCGGCGGCGACCGCCAGCGCGACACCGTCGAGGTCCTCCGCGACGGTGAGCATGATGATCCGGGCGCCGGGGTCGGCGGAGAGCAACCGGCGCACGGTCTCGACACCGCCGAGCCCGGGCATCCGGACGTCCATCAAAATCAGGTCCGAGCGGTCGGCACCCCAGCGGCGGAGGACTTCCTCGCCGTTGGCGGCCGTCGTCACGCGCTCGACGCCGGGCACGGTCGCGACCGCGCGGCGGAGCGCCTCTCGGGCAAGCGGGGAGTCGTCGCAGACGAGGACGGATGTCATGGCCGTCCTCCGCAGCTGATGCGCGTCACCTTGAGCCTCCAGGCTGGTACGTATCGTCGTCACCTGAGGGGTCGACAGGCTCGGACACCTGCCCGAGTCTTTGATCCGTCAACCGCCTCCGCACTCTCAACGACGGTCACCCGAAAGAGTTACGGGGTTCCGTGACGACCTTCCGCACTCTACGTGAAGGGGCCGTCACCGAGGTGGTGCGGCACGCTCAACTGGCATACCCGCTCGTGACCAGGGCTTCCGTATGGAGCATGACCTATTTGGCCGCTTTTCTTCACATATGCCGGTGTCTGTCGCTAGATTCGCAATGAGTCATATTTACATCTACTTACACAGCAGATGTACGGTCGTGGGCACTGTGCTCCACCGGCAAAGCTCCGAGGGGATGAGCAATGGCAGACTTCTCCCGCCTTCCCGGCCCCAATGCCGACCTGTGGGACTGGCAGCTCCTGGCCGCATGCCGAGGGGTCGACAGCTCGCTGTTCTTCCATCCGGAGGGCGAGCGGGGCGCGGCCCGCAGCGCGCGCGAGACCTCGGCCAAAGAGGTCTGCATGCGGTGCCCGGTCCGCGCGGAGTGCGCCGCACACGCCCTCGCGGTGCGCGAACCGTATGGCGTCTGGGGCGGGTTGACCGAGGACGAGCGCGAGGAACTGATGGGGCGGGCCCGGCACCGGCTGATCGCCTCCACCACGACGAACTGACGAAACGTTTCTCCCGCTCCACTCCAGCCCTCGCGGCCTCCGGCCTGACCATGCCGCCGCAGTGCCGCTCGGACACCCGTCTCAGCGCCGGCTCCGACGCCCGCTTCAGCGCCGCGACGCGCTCGCCAGCCGCTCCAGCATGGCCTCGACCGCGGGCACGTGCGCCAGGTCCGGCAGTGTGAGAGCCACGATCTCCCGCCGCACCTCGGGCTCCACCTCCACCGTCACCGCGCCCTTCGCCCGTACGGCCTCCAGCGCCAGCTCGGGCAGCACGGCCACGCCCAGGCCCGCGCCGACCAGGCCGATCACCGCCGGGTAGTCGTCCGTCGCGAAGTCGATACGCGGGGTGAAGCCGGCGCTCTCGCACACCTCCACCAGATGCCGGCGGCAGCGCGGGCAGCCCGCGATCCAGGACTCCCCGGCCAGCTCCGCGATGCCGACCCGGTCGGCTCCGGCGAAGGCGTGCCCCTCGGGCAGGAGGCCGACGAGCCGGTCGGTGAGCAGCGGCCGGACGACCAGGCCCTCCCTGCCCCATGACTCCTCCGCGGGGGACGCCCCCACGGCGCTCAGCGGATCCGCGCCCCGAACTTCCGGATAGCGGAAGGCCAGTGCGATCTCGCAGTCCCCGGCGCGCAGCATCTCGACCGAGCGCGGCGGTTCGGCCTCGACGAGCGAGACGCGGGTGCCGGGGTGGGCGGCGCGCATCTCGGCCAGTGCGGTGGGCACGAGCGTGGAGCTGCCGCTGGGAAAGGAAACCAGCCGGACCCGGCCGGCGCGCAGGCCCGCGATGGCCGCGACCTCCTCCTCGGCCGCGGTCAGCCCGGCCAGAATGCCCGCGGCGTGCCGGACCAGGGCCTCGCCGGCCTGGGTGAGCCGCATCTCGCGGCCCGTGCGGATGAGCAGCGGGGTCCCCGCGGACTGCTCCAGCGCCTTCATCTGCTGGCTTACGGCCGGCTGCGTACAGCCCAGCTCGCGCGCGGCAGCCGAGAAGGAGCCGGTGGCCGCGACGGAGCGCAGCACGCGAAGGTGGCGGGCCTCGATCATGTCTCCACCATAAGCCGGGCTTTCATGTCGGGCGGAATTGCCGGGTATGCGACCGGTACCCCCTCTACGCTGCGGCGCATGCACCTTCTCTCCGTGAACCTCGGCCGGGCCACGCCCTCCGAGCACACCGACGCCCCCGACGGCACCGGTATCGACAAGCACCCCGCGGACGGTCCCGTACGCGTCGCGGCCCCCGGCCCCAAGGGCTCGGGCGGCAGCGCGCTGGCCGGGGACGCGGTGTGCGACCTGCGCCACCACGGCGGGAACGACCAGGCGGTCTACGCCTACGCGCGCGAGGATCTGGACGACTGGGAGCGGGAGTTGGGGCGCGAGCTGCGCAACGGCGTCTTCGGGGAGAACCTCACCACCTCCGGGCTGGACGTGAGCGGGGCGAAGATCGGGGAGCGCTGGCGGATCGGCCCCGACCTGGTGCTGGAGGTGACCTCGCCGCGCATCCCCTGCCGTACGTTCGCGGGCTGGCTGGGCGAGCGGGGCTGGGTGAAGCGGTTCGCGCAGGCGGCGGCGCCCGGCGCGTATCTGCGGGTGGTCGAGCCGGGCGGGATCCGGGCCGGGGATCCGGTGGAGATCGTGTACCGGCCGGACCACGAAGTGACGGTCGCGTTCCTCTTCCGCGCCGAGATGCTGGAGCCGGAGCTGCTGCCGCGCGTCCTCGCGGCGGGCGAGGCCCTGCACCCGGAGGCGCGGGCGAAGGCGCTGGCGCGTACGGGCGATCGTGGAAGGCAGGGCACGGCCGGGAGTTGAGGCCCGCGGCGGCCGCGCTAGCGTTCGCGCATGACGACTGCACTGATTACGGGAGCCACGGCCGGTATCGGGGCCGCGTTCGCGCGGCGGCTGGCGGCCGGCGGCCACAACCTCGTCCTCGTGGCCCGCGACGCCGAGCGGCTGCAGCGGCAGGCGACCGAGCTGCACGACCGGCACGGGATCGAGGCCGAGGTACTGCGGGCCGACCTCGCCGAGGACCAGGGGATCGCGGCGGTCGAGGCGCGGCTGGGCGAGCGTACGCACCCAGTGGACCTGCTGGTCAACAACGCGGGCTTCGGCAACAAGGGCCGGTATCTCGAGGTCTCGATGGCCGACGAGCTGCGGATGCTGAAGGTGCACTGCGAGGCCGTGCTGCGGTTGACCAGCGCGGTCACGCCCGGGATGCGGGAGCGGGGCCGCGGCGGGGTGGTGAACGTGGCGTCGGTGGCGGCGTTCGTGCCGCGCGGGACGTACGGCGCGAGCAAGGCGTGGGTCGTGCAGTTCACGCAGGGCGCGGCCCGGGACCTGGCGGGCTCCGGGGTGCGGCTGATGGCGCTGTGCCCGGGCTTCGTGCGGACGGAGTTCCACGAGCGGGCCGGGATGGGCACGGAGAGCGTCCCGGGCTGGATGTGGCTGGACGCGGACAAGGTGGTGGCCGCGGCGATGGAGGACCTGACCAAGGGCAAGTCGCTGTCCGTCCCGGACCCGCGCTACAAGGCGCTGATGGGCCTGACCAAGCTGGCGCCGCGGAGCGCGCTGGGCACCATCTCCTCGCGTACGGGGCGGCGCTTCGGCCCGAAGTGAGGCCGCCTCCCGGGGCCGCGACCCGCCACTAAAATGGGCAAAGGCCACGCGTTACGCAGGCCATGGGAGGCGTCATGACGTTCGTGCAGATCATCGACTGCAAGACGGGCAGGTTCGAGGACATGAACCGGCTCATGGACATCTGGGCCGAGCAGACGAGGGGCCGGCGGACGGCCACCCACGCGATGGTGGGCCGGGACCGCTCGGACGACGCGCACTACATCGAGATCATCGAGTTCCCGTCGTACGAGGACGCGATGCGCAACTCCAATCTCCCCGAGACGGACCGGACGTTCCAGGAGATCGTGGCGCTCTGCGACGAGATGCCGGTCTTCACGGACCTGGACGTGGTGCGGGAGGACGAGCTCAACAAGGCGGCGGCCCGGCGCTTCTTCGAGGACGTGGCGGGCCGCGGCGACCTGACCGCCATCGACGGGCTCTTCGCCCCCGGCTACCGGGACCACGACATCGGCAAGGAGCGGGACACCACGGTCGGCTCCGACGTGCTGCGGCGGGACGTGGCGGCCTGGCGCCACGCGTTCGCCTTCGACTTCCAGCTGGACAGCCAGCTCGCGGAGGGCGACGAGGTGGCCACCCGGTGGACCTGGCGGGGCACGCACCGCGGCGAGTTCATGGGCATCCCGCCCACCGGCCGGGAGTGCGCCATGACCGGGGTGACCGTGTTCCGGTTCCAGGACGGCCTGATCCAGGAGGGCTGGTGGAACTACGACATCCTGCGGCTGCTCCGCCAGCTGGACGCGGTCGAGATGTGACGCACGGGAGTCCCGTACGGGCGCCGTACGGGACGGGCCGAGGCCCGGTGCTCCCGCGACGGGAGCACCGGGCCTCGGTATGACGCGTGCCGGTGCTTAGTGGGCGTGGCCGTGGCCGTGGCCGGCGGCCTCGGCCGGCTCCTCTTCCTTCTTCTCCACCACGAGGGTCTCGGTGGTGAGCAGCAGGGAGGCGATGGAGGCGGCGTTCTCCAGCGCGGAGCGGGTGACCTTCACCGGGTCGATGACACCGGCCTTGACCAGGTCACCGTACTCGCCGGTCGCGGCGTTGAAGCCGTGGCCCTTCTCGAGCTCGGCCACCTTGGAGGTGATGACGTAGCCCTCAAGGCCGGCGTTCTCGGCGATCCAGCGCAGCGGCTCGACGACGGCGCGGCGGACGACGGCGACACCGGTAGCCTCGTCGCCGGCCTTGCCCAGGCCGTCCTCCAGCACCTTGGCGGCGTGGACGAGCGCGGAGCCGCCACCGGAGACGATGCCTTCCTCGACCGCGGCGCGGGTCGCGGAGATGGCGTCCTCCAGACGGTGCTTCTTCTCCTTGAGCTCGACCTCGGTCGCGGCGCCGACCTTGATGACGCACACGCCGCCGGCCAGCTTCGCGAGGCGCTCCTGGAGCTTCTCGCGGTCCCAGTCGGAGTCGGTGGCCTCGATCTCGGCCTTGATCTGCGCGACGCGGCCCTGGACCTCGTCGGACTTGCCGGCGCCGTCGACGATCGTGGTGTCGTCCTTGGTGACGGTCACGCGGCGGGCGGAGCCCAGCACCTCGAGGCCGACCTGGTCGAGCTTGAGGCCGACCTCCTCGGCGACGACGGTGCCGCCGGTGAGGGTGGCGATGTCGCCCAGCATGGCCTTGCGGCGGTCGCCGAAGCCGGGGGCCTTCACCGCGACGGCGTTGAAGGTGCCGCGGATCTTGTTGACGACCAGGGTGGACAGCGCCTCGCCGTCCACGTCCTCGGCGATGATCAGCAGCGGCTTGGAGGCGCCGGCCTGGATGACCTTCTCCAGCAGCGGCAGCAGGTCGGCGACGGCCGAGATCTTGCCCTGGGTGATGAGGATGTACGGGTCGTCGAGGACGGCCTCCATGCGCTCCTGGTCCGTCACGAAGTACGGCGACAGGTAGCCCTTGTCGAAGGCCATGCCCTCGGTGAAGTCCAGCTCGAGACCAAAGGTGTTGGACTCCTCGACGGTGATGACACCGTCCTTGCCGACCTTGTCCATGGCCTCGGCGATCAGCTCGCCGACCTGCTTGTCCTGGGCGGACAGCGCGGCCACGGCGGCGATGTCGGTCTTGGAGTCGATCGGGCGGGCGGTCGCGAGCAGCTCGTCGGAGACGGCCTTGACCGCGGCGTCGATGCCCTTCTTCAGGGCGGCCGGGGAGGCGCCCGCGGCGACGTTGCGCAGGCCCTCGCGGACCAGCGCCTGGGCCAGGACGGTCGCGGTGGTGGTGCCATCGCCCGCGATGTCGTTGGTCTTGGTCGCCACCTCCTTGACGAGCTGGGCGCCCAGGTTCTCGTAAGCGTCCTCGACCTCGACCTCGCGGGCGATGGTCACGCCGTCGTTGGTGATGGTGGGGGCGCCGAACTTCTTGTCGATGACGACGTTGCGGCCCCGGGGGCCGATCGTCACCTTCACGGTGTCGGCAAGCTTGTTGACGCCGCGCTCGAGGGCGCGACGGGCGTCCTCGTCGAACTTCAGGATCTTCGCCATGGGAGCTTCTCAAATCCTCTCGAACGAACTGCGCCCCGGGCACCCGGCATTCAATTCGCGGGGAGCCAGGGGCGCAGATCTACAAAGCAGTGGGTGAATTACTTCTCGATGATCGCGAGCACGTCGCGAGCCGAGAGGACGAGGTACTCCTCGCCGCTGTACTTCACCTCGGTGCCGCCGTACTTGCTGTAGAGCACGATGTCGCCGACGTTCACATCGAGCGGCAGGCGATTGCCGTTCTCGAAACGGCCCGGGCCCACGGCCAGGACGACGCCCTCCTGGGGCTTCTCCTTGGCGGTGTCCGGGATAACCAGGCCAGAGGCCGTGGTCTGCTCGGCGTCGAGCGGCTGGACCACTACACGGTCCTCGAGCGGCTTGATGGCAACCTTGGTGCTGGCGGTCGTCACGATCCGACCTCCCCCTTCGGAGATCTCACGGGGTTAACTGTCTGGGGTGGCGACCTGGTAGATCCGTCGTCGCGGGTGCCGGATCTGCCCGTCGCTTTTGGCTGGCACTCCCTGGTGGAGAGTGCCAAGCCTGAGACTATGACGGCGTTAGCACTCAGTCAACTAGAGTGCCAACGGACTGCTTGGCACCCCCACCAGCGCCTAAGCACCGGCGGGGGTCCAGTTCACGCCGCCTGGGCCGTCTCTGGGCCGTCTTCGCCCTGATCAGCCCCTCGGAAGAGCCTATCGACGGCCAGCCGAGTGCGGGTCTGGCTACTCGGCATCAGATGCGCGTATACCCGAAGCGTCAGAGCCGGATCGGCGTGTCCCAGGTACTCGCTCACGGCCCGGATGCTCTCCCCCGCGTCGAGAAGCACCGAGGCGTAGAAGTGCCGAAGCGCGTGCATCCCGTGCTCGCGGGCGGAGACGTGCCGCTTCCCTCGCTCCCGTGCCGGGATGACACCGGCGGCGACCAAGGCGGGCTTCCACGCATCGACGTTGAAGTTCTCCCGCCGCACCGCGGTTCGGCTCGGAGTGGTGAAGATCAGTCGGTGAGTGACAAGGGGCCCGTCCGGCTTCAGCCACGGCAGGGTCACCGCAGTGGGCTTGTGAGTGTCTGTGTGCGCTCGTACGGCGTCGGCCACTGAACGGGGCAGTGGGACGTCCCTCAGCTTGTCGCACTTGGGCGGGGCGAACACGGGCTTCCCCCGGACGAGTTTGACCTGTCGCACGACGCGAAGGGTCTCAGCCTCGAAGTCCAGGGCGTCCACCGCTGTGCCGAACACCTCTCCCTGTCGCAGGCCACATCCTGCGGCAAGGTCGACCATGGTGCGGAAGATCTCAGGCAGACCCGCACGCACTGCGAGCACCCTCTCAGCCGACCAGGGGACGAGCCGCTTCGCCTCGATGGACGGCGCCCGCACCGTCCCGGCATCGCAAGGGTTGCGGCTCAGGTGGCCGTCGTCCACGGCGGCTGACAGCAGTGCGCGGACGTTCGCGTAGATCGTGCGGCCGTACGAGCCAGCGACCCCGGCCTGTTCGAGGGTATGGACCCAATCTCGGATGTGTCCGGGCTGGAACGAGCCGAGCGGGCGCGATCCGAGGTACGGAAAAGCGTGCCGCCGTAGCCGCATTTCGACCATGTCGCGAGTGCTCACGTTGGTTGTCTGCGTGGCCAGCCACTTCTCCGCGTACTGGCGGAAGGTGAGACGCCCGGCGGCGGGGTCGATGTATTGGCCGCGCGACATGTCGGCTTCGATGTTGGATAGCCATGTCTCGGCAAGCCGCTTTTGGCCGTCGGGGAATGACTTGTTCTTCTCGGACCCGTCAGGACCGATGTAGCGGGCGCGGTAGCGCATGCCCTTGCCGTAGCGGTCGCTCCTGACGCGGCGAGGCTTGCCCTTGGCGTCGAGCACGGGCTTGCCCTTATCGTCGGTTTCGGTTTTGTACCAGCGGTCTTGGATGTGGCCTGCCATGCGGCGGGATCCCTTCTCTGCATGGAGAAGGGAGGGCCGCCGGGGCGGCCCTCCCTGGGGTGGTGCGCTGTGCCGTCAGGCGGCTTGCTGGTCGGCGTTCTTGAGTTGCGTGACGTAGGTGCGCAGGTCGGCGGGGTCGTAGCGCAGGTGCCTGCCGACACGGAAACCGGGTGGGCCGATGCGCTTCTTGCGCCACTGGTAGACGGTCTCGATTGGCACCCTGAAGATCTCGGCGATGTCGACGGGAGTGAGGTACCGGTCCGGGAGGCCACTCCGGAGGGTGGCCCGGGCGTCGGCCTGGACGGGTATCGCAGGGCTCACGGCGTCCTCCGCAAGTTGGAGCCACATTGCGTTGAGTCGTGACTCATCGCGACTCAAGGCGGCTTGGAGGGGTGTTGAGTCGCGATGAGTCACGACTCAGGCGAATGTGGGTGGGACTGGTTGAGGGTGATCCCGTTGTAGGTGGCCACCTGCTGGCCGTAGGCATCCCGGGGGCGTGTGCGGTTGAGCTGGGGGATGACGGAGAGCAGGTTGCGGCCGAAGACCTGTTTGGTGCCGGGGCGGACGTTGTTGTCCTCGGCCCACTCCCGCCAGACAGCCCACAGCGTGTCCACGGGAACGGCGCATGCAGGTCCGGTAGTGCAGCGTTCGCGGACGAATGCCGAGGTGGGGGATGAGGTGTCCTGCATGGTGGCGACCGCTTCCCGACTGCATACGGGCTCGGTGATCCGGCCTTTGGCTTCCAGGCGGGCGAGTCCGTCCAGGGCCCAGTTCAGGATTCCGGGCATTTCGGCGATGAGCCTGTCGAAGAGGGTGGGGTCTTCCTTGCCGAGCCAGGAGACGGTCATGTTGAGCACGACGAAGCGGCGGGCGATGACGCCGGAGGAGTCGCCGAAGTGCGGCAGCTCGTTGGAGAGGATCACCAGTCGTGTGGGCAGCTTGCCGGTCCACACTGCGCGGTACTTCCGGTCGATGTCGATGGTGTCCTCACCGGAGATGGTCAGCAGCCGTTCCACTACCTGGCTGTTGTCGTTGCCCGGAAGTCGGGCATCGGCGATGACCGCCAGCGGCTTGCCCACCAGCGTCGAGAGCCCGAAGTTCGTGCCCATCCCGGCAAGGGTGGGTCCGGCGAGGTTCTCCTTGCCGACCAGCTCTTTGAGTACGCGGGCGATGGTCCCTTTGCCGGACCGGGAGGGGCCGACCATGAGCAGGATTTTCTGCTGGTCGGTGCGACCGGATAGGACGTATCCGAACCACTCCTGAAGCGCTTGGATGGCGTCTGGGTCGTTGGGCCAGATCTCCCGGAGGAACCAGTGCCAGGTGGGAGCGGTGGCCTCGGGGTCGTAGTCGAAGGGGACCGAGACCAGGTTGAAGAAGCCGGGCTCGTGGGGGAGCAGCTCTCGGTCCCTGATCCTCAGGAGTCCGTTCTGGCAGGCCACGATCGGGGTGCCGTCATGCGCGCCCCCGTCCTGGTCGAGCCAGGCCGGGGCGTCCACTTCGGTGGGCAGGAGCGTGATGGCGCCCAGAGCGTCGAGCAGGTTGCCGATCTTCTGCTTCGTGGGTGCCCAGTCCCGCAGTTCCGGCTGCCCCTTCTTGCCCAGCGTGGTGTAGGCGGCGTGCTCCAGCCGCCGGTACATGGCCGCGCGCACTTGCTGCTCATCCAGCTCCCGCCAGCTGGCGCCGGTCCAGCGCATCCACGAGCCGCGCCAGCGTCGGCACACCAGGCGTCCGTCCTCGCTCTGCCAGTCCGGGAGGAGACAGCGTGCAACGGCCAACGGATTCGAGGGAGCGGGTAGTTCTTCCATGCTGTTCATGCGGCAGTCCTCCCTTCGACTGGGTTCAACACCGGGCACAGTGCGCGGTGTTGGGCGTGGATCTCCAGAAGCACGGCGATGGCGGCGCGGCCCATGGCGTGCTGGTCATGGCCACAGGCGCACCACGAGCGGCCAGAGGGGGCCGTCCGATTCGATGGCGCTGTGATGTGGAGCCACGCGATGGGGCGCCGCCCGTCCCCGTGGTGTGCGTTAGGACGACGTGCTGAAAGGACGCCTTCGGCGACGTCCTTCGGGTCGCCCATGGCCGCCAGGAGCAAGCCGGGTTCGGCGGGGCTGGGGCTTGTGGTGGTGGCGGGTTGGCCTTCCAAGCTGTC
>NZ_LIQY01000382.1 GCF_001418495.1 Streptomyces pathocidini
CGACCTCTTCTCGATCGGCATCGGCACGTAGAGCTCGCACACGGTCGGCCCGATGCGCGCGGCGCGCATGTTCGTGGGCCGGCTGAAGAAGGACGGCCTGCTGGCGCAGACCTCGGCGGTACGGGCCGAGCTGTTCGGCTCGCTCGGCGCCACCGGCCACGGCCACGGCACCCCCAAGGCGGTCCTGCTCGGCCTGGAGGGCCACTCACCGCGCACCGTCGACGTGGCGAGCGCCGACGACGAGGTCGCCCGCATCCGCACCGCGAAGCGGCTGCGGCTGCTGGGCGCCGAGATAGGCGCGGCCCACGAGATCGACTTCGACGAGTCGACCCAGCTGATCCTGCACCGCCGCCGCTCCCTGCCGTACCACGCCAACGGCATGACCCTCTTCGCGTACGACGCCGCGGGCTCGCCGCTGCTGGAGAAGACCTACTACTCAGTGGGCGGCGGCTTCGTCGTCGACGAGGACGCGGTCGGCGAGGACCGCATCAAGCTCGACGACACCGTGCTGCGCTACCCCTTCCGCACGGGCGACGAACTGCTGCGCCTCTCCCGAGAGACGGGCCTGTCGATCCCCTCGCTGATGCTGGAGAACGAGAAGTCCTGGCGCACCGAGACGGAGATCCGCGAGGGGCTGCTGGAGATCTGGCGGGTCATGGAGGCCTGCGTCTCACGCGGCATGTCGCAGGAGGGCATCCTCCCCGGCGGCCTCAAGGTCCGCCGCCGCGCGGCCAATTCGGCCCGCCAGCTGCGCGCCGAGGGCGACGCGGCGGCGCGCGCGATGGAGTGGACCACGCTCTACGCGATGGCGGTCAACGAGGAGAACGCGGCGGGCGGCCGCGTCGTGACCGCCCCCACGAACGGCGCGGCGGGCATCATCCCCGCCGTCCTGCACTACTACGTCAACTTCGTCCCCGGCGCGAACGAGGACGGCATCGTCCGCTTCCTCCTCGCGGCGGGCGCGATCGGCATGCTGTTCAAGGAGAACGCCTCCATCTCCGGCGCCGAGGTCGGCTGCCAGGGCGAGGTCGGCTCGGCCTGCTCGATGGCCGCCGGCGGCCTGGCGGAGGTCCTGGGCGGCTCGACCGAACAGGTCGAGAACGCGGCCGAGATCGGCATGGAGCACAACCTCGGCCTCACCTGCGACCCGGTCGGCGGCCTGGTCCAGATCCCCTGCATCGAGCGCAACGGCATGGCGGCGGTCAAGGCCGTCACGGCGGCCCGCATGGCCCTCCGCGGCGACGGCCGCCACCACGTCTCCCTCGACAAGGTCATCAAGACGATGAAGGAGACGGGCGCGGACATGAAGGTCAAGTACAAGGAGACGGCCCGCGGCGGACTCGCGGTCAACGTCATCGAATGCTGAGCGGAATTGGCCCTGCCCTGGGCCTGTTCCAGGCCCCTGACCCGCGCCTGGAACAGGCCCAGGCCCACGCCTGATATGGGCCTGACCCTCGCCTGGAATAGGCCTGGCCCGCGCCTTGAGCCTTCCGACGCGGCCAGGGCCGCCCCGCTCCTCACTCAGCGGGGCGTCCCCGCGGGCGCGGGGCGGACCGACGACGACCACGTGAAGAACGGCAACGAAGCTGGAGTATCCCCGCAGGCGCGCGGGGCGAACCACGCGAGGACGCTCAAGGGTGCACTGGTCCCGGGAGTATCCCCGCGGGCGTGAAGATCACCAACTGACAGAAGGAGTACGCCACATGGCACTTCTTGCCGAGTGCAGCGTCAATGCCACCCCCGGCCGTCGCATCGTCGAGGTCTATGACGCCGACGCCTATCTCGGCGACGAGGACGCCATGGACTCCGCGGAACAACAGGTGGTAGCCGGAAACGGCTACCACCTGTACCTCTACAGCCTGCAGCCCGACATCGACGTAGAGGTCACCATCCGCATCTGGGACACCCCGCCCCCACCACCCGCAGACAA
This sequence comes from Streptomyces pathocidini, assembly GCF_001418495.1. Lineage (GTDB taxonomy): Bacteria > Actinomycetota > Actinomycetes > Streptomycetales > Streptomycetaceae > Streptomyces > Streptomyces pathocidini. The sequence continues at coordinate 1,931 of NZ_LIQY01000382.1, forward strand.
CGAAGGCACCATCCCGGTCAGCATCGAATCCGAGACTGGCACCCTGGTGGTCAACCAACTGTCCATCGGCCCCGCAGGACAGACCAGCCTGCCCCGCCCCGGCATCTATGAAGGCCACGCTTGGTGGACCGGCCGCCAGGCCGCAGCCGACTACTACGACGCAACCCTCGACCAGCTGACACCGGACTCCCCGGACGACTCGCTCCAACAGGCCTGGCGCAGCAGCCCCGTCACCGAACGCTACGTCCTCGACCTCGCTTACACACGCCCACCCGAACCCACGGATGACGAACCCGACGACTCCTAGGCAGGCAATCCGCCGCACGCTCTCTCAGATGGGGAAGGACAAAGCCCGAACGAGGTCGCCCAAGTGCTTCAACTCCGGCGGGCAAGCGCCGTGCTCCGACGAGCCTTTCAGGTCCTTAGCACCGCAACCCTCGTCGGAGCCGCCACGGCTGGAGACCGGTCGACTACGACGGCCCGATCCTCTCCGCTCGCCCACGCTGTTAAAGTCCCAGCTCGGCAAGTCCGCCCCGCGCCTGCGGGGGTGTTCCTCGGGTCAGTTCGATGCCAGTGCGAACCACTCGGATTCAGTCGGCGGCACGGATCACGGGCGGCTGTTCCCGTGGGAACACGCCTCGGCGCGGAACGCCGAGCGTTCCCCGGGGATGAGTGCAAAAACGCCCAACCGTGATCACGGGAATGGCCGCGCCCCCGACAGTTCTGCCGGGGGCGCGATGACCCTCTCCGCCGCCTGGGGGCCGAGTGGAGGGGGTCGTTCTGGGGCGTGGGGGCCCGGCCGTCCGCTGGAGGACAGGACGGCCGGCCCCGGTCCCTCGCCGCATGGGCCTGCGGCGCCCCGGATGGGGCGGACGGGCGGAGCCGGTACGTCTACCGTGCTCGTGCATGATCCCGTCGGGGACTCTTTGGAGGCCCCGGCCATCCGCCACGGGGGAAGCGGACGACCGGGGCCGGTCTCGGCGGGGCCGGAGTCAGGTCGTGTACTCCAGCTCCGTCACGGCCGCCCGACGGACGGTGCCGGCCAAGGCATCCACGTCCAGGCCGCCGAGGTATTTCATGAGAGCGTCCCGGGTGTCGTGCAGCCAATCAGCGAGTGCCGGGCCACTGATGTCGCCGGGGCGGACGATTCGCCGGAACTCCGGCTCTCGGATCGCGCCCGCGATGAGCTGCTCGGCCAGCCACACGAGGGTGCGCTCCCGCAGTGCGTACGTCAGGTGGACACTCGGCTGGCCGGTTTCCTCCACCAGCGGGTTGTGGACCCAGCCCCTCGGCAGGAGCAACGACTGGCCGGCCTCAAGGTCAATCTCGATGTCAGGGCCCGCTGCCTCCCACTGCGGGATGTACTCCTCCTTCCACACGCGCCAGGATTCGTTGAACTCGCGCATGGGCGCCTCGACCGGTGGGCGCCACAGCTGCCAGCGCTTCACACCGGCCACCTGCACGATCACTGCCATCTGCTGGTCCCAGTGGTGCCGTAGGCCCTGGGCGCCCGGTGGGGTGAGGAAGGCGTGGACGTAGTTGCTGTAGCCGGTCTGCTCCTGGATGCCCCGCGATACGCTGGCCAGTACGGGGATGACCCGTTGCAGGTTGCCCAGACGGATGGTGAAACCCTTGTCGTGCAGCTGGCGCAACTTGGCTGGGTCAGTACGGCCGTTGGTCATGAAGGCGGCCGCGTTCAATGACGGATTCGGGGCCTTCACCACGGCGATCTCGCTGGCCGGCACGCAGCCGGAGTCCACGTACTCGTAGAGGAACTCGGCGGTGATCACGCGGTCCAGGTCGGTGACGCCGCGCTCGTACACCCGCGGCGCGTCTGGCCAGGACGTCATGAGGTCGGTCATACCGTCCTCGTCAAGAAGAAGATGGAGCGACATCGCTCTCTCCTCGGCGTTGAGGGATCAAGAGGTCGGGGGGAGAGGGCAGGGGATCTCCGGATGGTGGAGGCTGGGGCAGCAGACCACCGAATACGAGGCGAGCGAACCGGAGTTCATCCAGTAGGCCCACGCCACGTCGACACCACGCGGCAGTACGTCCCGCGCGTACGCGGTCTTGCCGTCCAGTTCCAGGTAGGCCGTCTTGCCGTCCTCCCGGGACAGCGGCGGGTTCTCCGCGTAGCACTTCTGCAGCCAGGTCACAGCGTGTTCGACGTCCGCCCACGTCCGATCGGCAGCTGCTTGGCCGCGTCGCAGGAGCGCGTGCCCCGTCATCATCGGCGGAGTTCTGGCGGTCATGAACGCTTGGGTCTGCGGATCGTTGGGCAGCGGGCCGGGGCGCCGTACGCCTTCCTTGGCGTACTCCGCGCCGCTGCCGACCCAGGGGCCGTACCCGTGCCAGTGTCCCTGCCAGCTCATTTCAACCCTTCTGAGAGGTGGCGGGCCGCCCGTTCTGGTGGAGCGGCCCGCCCGTGGTGCTGAGGGATGCCTCAGATCAGAGGGAAAGCCCCATCTGCGTGGCCGTACCGACCACGAAGTTCCGCAGCTCGTCGCCGGTCACCCGGAGCTCCTGGCCGCGGCCTTCGGGCTTGGTGTCCCGGAGTACGAATGCGTCGGTGGTGCCGGGGAGGGCGGCGTACTCGATGCAGCTCTCGTGTTCGCCGCCGAGGTTGCCTCCGCAGAACTTGGTGAACTCGGCACCTGCGGCGGGTAGGGAGTAGAGGTTCTCCATTGAACGGTTCCTCCTTGGTGCGTACGTTGCGGAGATGCGGTCTCCGCGCCGTGCAGGGCCCCTTGCGGGCCCGCCCGCTCCGGCCGTCTTCCTGCCAGGGATTCGGCGGCCGGGGCGGGAGCCTTGAGGTGGGCCGCTGGCGAATCCCCGAGGGGCGCCGTCCCGCCAGCGGCCCGGCTCACATGGGCCCGCGGGCGGAGCAGAGCGGGCGCTCGGAGGCCTCGGGCGCCAGCGTGAGCGGCGTGATCCCGTACGCCTCGACGCACGACGGGCAGGCGTAGAACATGCCTCCGGGCCCGCTGCCGACCTCAACGACGCGGGCGAGGACGGTGGCCTCGGCCTCTGCCCCGTGCCAGGTGCACCATCGCGTCATCGCGCCGCCTCCTGGGGAGTGTCGATGAGGTGTTGGCCGATGGCGCCCGTGGGTGTCATGACCCACTGCCGAGTCACGGCCTCGGTGAAGCGGGTGTGCATGGTGCGAGCGGTGTGGAGTTGGACCCACAGCCCTACTCCGGCCTGGTCGTCGCTGTAGACCTCGGAGTGCTCGTTGCACACGTCGCATGTCATGCGGACCCGGAACTCGGGTACGTCCGGGTCAAGGTCGATGGTCCAGGTGGCGAAGGCGCGCGCCACGCCGCTCGCGATGCGGCCCCTCACCGAGCGGTCTCCGTGTGTGCGGCGGTGAGGAGGGCGTGAAGCCGCGCGGCATCGACGAGTTGGCCGTTGCCGTCGGGGGCTTGTGCCCAGTGCACGCCCGGGCCCGCGGTGCGCTCGGGGGCAGGGACGGTGACGTAGCAGGCGACCCCGAGGCCTTCGCTGTGAGGGGCGTTCCAGGAGAGGGATGTGCCAAGGCCGACGAGGAAGTAGACGGCCTCGTGGTCGCGGATGACCGGGCCTTCGATGCCCTCGTCGAGTACCGCTTCGGCGATGGCCCCGTTTACGCGTACGGCATCCCATTGCCGGCCCAGTGGCATGAGGACGATGCCGGTCTGGGCGAACCAGCGCTCAGCGTGGTCCAGGTCCGGGTCGGCTCGCGTGAGCCATCGGCGGGCTGCATCGGCGCGGGTAACGGACACGGCACGATCCCCTCATTGCGGTCAGTGAGGGAATCGTGCCGCGCGGTAGTGCCTACGTTCCCCACAAAATGTGGGGATGGATTTTCAGCGAATCACTTGACAAGCCGTCAAACTCCAGCCCAGCGAGCGAATCCGGCGATCGAGTCGTCCTGCGACCGGTCCAGCCGGACCAAGGTTGCTGCCGTCGACCGCAACGTCGGGTGGAAGCGAGCATGGTTCGGACTGAGCTTGCGAGCCTGCAGCAGGTCCTGGTGAGCGCCTCGGCGATCGCCCTCGGCGAGCCGGGCCGCGGCGACGTCGATGTGGTGGTGGCTCGCGCGCTCGGCGACGATGCCGTCCGGCAGCTCCCACTCGTCGCGGTCCTGCTCCGCGCCCCACTCCCGCAGCCGGCCGAGGGCCTGCTCGGTGTCGCCCGAGTCGATGAGCGCGGCAACTTCGTGGATGCGCACGTTGGTCGGCCCGAACGACATCTCGTAGTGCGTCGTGTCAGCGCGCAGGTAGCCCGCGCAGATCCGCGCCTCCGTGAGCCGCTGTTGCGCGCGTTCCGACCGCCCGTCCCGGGCTTCCAGAATCGCAAGCTTCAGGAGCACTGCTCCCTGCAGAGCGGCGTGCGCGTCGGTCAGCGACCGTTCCGGGGCGAGCCGTTCGATCTCTCCCTCCAGGCCTTCGAGCACGCGCCGGGCGCTCGCGTACGAGCCCATGCGCACCATGGCACCGGCCTTCAGGTACGCGGCGGTGACCTGCATGAGCGGGTCCCCGGAGCGGTCGGCGGCCCAGTGGACGCGCTCGACCGCGGTGAGCGAGAGGTCGTGATAGCCGAGCTTGTGCGCAAGGGAGTTGGTGGCGCGGTACCCGCGGGCGAGCCACCAGTACGCCTGCTGCTTGTCCTGGCCGGACGACGAGAACGCGACGTGGGTGAGCTCGGCGAGGAGCCCGGGGAGTAGCGGGCCCATGGGGACGTAGCGGCCGTTCTGCCGCATCTCCGCGACGTGATCCATTTCCGCAGCGAGTACCGGGAGAGGCCGCGGCGCGACAACGAGATCGTCGGGGTTGTCGTAGGTGAGCAGGATGCGCCGCAGCTCGGGGATAACCGCCTGGACCTGCTCCTCGGTCTCGGCCCCGTTCACGTACGGCTGCCCGGTCAGGCGGTCGGGGCCGATCTTCAACGCGCGGGCAATCTGGGCTACCAGGCCTGGGGCTGGGTTCCGGTCACCGGATTCGATCTTCTCCAGCAAGCTGACCGAGATCGAAACCCTGTTGGCGAGCTGTCGCACGGATAGCTGTCGGACCTTCCGGTTCTCCCGGATGCGTGCGCCGATGTGGTCGCTCATGGTGCCCCCTGCTCTGGTGCGCGCGGACTGTCAGCGTAGGACGACGATCTGGCTGGCGCCCAGATCTGTCCGTGAACTTCCGGTTACTGGGTCGCCCAGGTATTGAACGGATGGGCCTCCTGGAGAGTGCCCGAAGGCCGGAACGTGATGACCACGGTGAGGTACGCCACGGTGCCCGGAAATGGCGAAAGGCCCCCTGACCGGCCCGAAGGCCAGACAGGGGGCATCGTGATCACGCGCGGCACCGTTCAGAGAGGATCGCTGGAGGACCGGACGAACTCGGGCTCGGCTCCGGCTACGGCGCGCCGTCGCGACGGCAGACGAGCGCGTCCGGGTCCCAGCTCGGGGCCTCGAGGTGGTAGTCCTTCGGGCAGTCGGCCCCGCGCCTGCGGGAGTGTTCCTACCGCCCACTGCCCCGCGGCTGCCGCGTGGGAGTCGGCCCCGCCTACGGGGGTGTTCCTCTGCCCGAGGGGCAGCACGACGTGATCGTGCTGCCGGTCCCGCGCCTGCGGGAGTGTTCCCGCCATGTGCCCGGCGCTGAACTTCGGCCAGCAGTCGGCCCCGCGCTCGCGGGGGCACGATTCCCTCGCCCCGGCGCGGCTCCCTGTTCCCATGCTGGATCACGCGGTCGCCGAGCAGTCGAAGGACTACCGGTACTCGGTCAACCGCCAGGTCGTCTTCGACGCCAACACCCGACTCGTCGTAGACGTCGCCGTCGGCCGACCGGTCACCGCAACCGCAACCGCAAGGCTGGGGAAGTGCCTTCACGTGGAAGAAGACCTTGTCTCGCCGTCTCGGAAGGGGCTCAGTCGAGGCAGAATTCGTTGCCTTCGATGTCCTGCATCGTGATGCAGGACTCGTTGTCCTCATCGGCGAGCAGCACTCGTACTTGTACCGCGCCGAGCGCGACCAGTCGTGCGCATTCGGCCTCGAGCGTGGCGAGGCGCTCTTCGCCTACGAGCCCGGTGCCGACCCGCACGTCAAGGTGCACCCGATTCTTGGCGACCTTGCCTTCGGGAACGCGCTGGAAGTACAACCGCGGGCCCACGCCTGAGGGATCAACGCACGCGAACCATGCGCCCTGGTCCTCGGGAGGCAGGGAGCGGTCGAAGGCGTCCCAAGTGGCGAACCCCTCCGGTGGCGGCGGTACGACGTACCCCAGCACCTCGCACCAAAAGCGAGCGACGCGTTCAGGTTCCGCGCAGTCGAAGGTGACTTGGAACTGCTTGATCGATGACATCGGCGCACCATAGCAGGGGGTTCGTCGCTACAGCAGGGGGATTTCTTCGCTCATCTCCCGGTGTGGATCCTCGGGTTGTCCACCGGAGGACGGGCCCTTGCTCGCCTGCGAGCCCGCCCCGTCGCGGTGCAGGTGCTCACCGTCGCGGTGCGGGTGATCGAGTGCCGGCCGCCGAGACCCGGCTCCGTTGGCGGGGTAGCTTGGGGCCATGGAGCAGCGCGTCAGTTTGATCACTCTCGGGGTCGCCGATGTGGGGCGGGCCCGGACGTTCTACGAGCAGTTGGGGTGGCGGGGGCAGGAGGTCGAGGAGACCGTCTTCTTCCAGGCCGGAGGGATCGGGTTCGTCCTCCGGTGGACAACCCGAGGATCCACACCGGGAGATGAGCGAAGAAATCCCCCTGCTGTAGCGACGAACCCCCTGCTATGGTGCGCCGATGTCATCGATCAAGCAGTTCCAAGTCACCTTCGACTGCGCGGAACCTGAACGCGTCGCTCGCTTTTGGTGCGAGGTGCTGGGG